>CAZDKZ010000060.1:0-15194 GCA_964506215.1 uncultured Holophagae bacterium | reverse complement strand
CAATGTTGTTGATGCGCTCTGTCCCGTGGGCCATGTCATCGATCAACTGGGGGATATGTTCCCGGAAGATGGGATAGCTCAGGCGTGCGATTTTCAGGTCCGGGTTCTGTTCATGGGCAGCATCCAGGATGGGATACATATCTTCCAGTGCTTCCTGAATGATTTTCACATTGCCCTTGATGAAGGTGTTGGGATTGTTGATTTCGTGGGCGATACCCGCCACCAGTTTTCCGATGGATGCCAGTTTGTAGGATTGGAACAGCTGGGCCTCCATGCGTTTTCGCATGGTGACATCGGAACAGGTTTCCACTACCCGGTCCACCCCCCCCTCATCGTTGAGAATGGGGTAGGCCCGCAGTACAAAGTGACGATCATCCACGTGTTTCTCTGCGGTAGCGGGCCGGGATTCGTTGAACGCGATTTTCGCCGGGCATTCGGGGCAGACCTCGGTGCACTGGAACAGTTCCATGTGGCAGGTGCCGCCGGAATGGATTTCCGCGGAATTGGAGCGGATCACGTTGAAATCCGCGTCAATCACCACCAGCCGATCGGTGATGGCATCCAGGACCGCCTGGAGTTTCTTCCGCGCTTCCCCGCATTCATCGGTCAGTTCCAGCAGTTTCTGGTTCTTGGCCAGGAGTACCTTCTGCTGCTTTTCCAGCTGACGGGTCTGTTTCTGTCGTTCCAGCCGGACAGCAATGATGGTGGCAATTTCTTCCAGCAGTTTCCGTTCTTCTTCCAGGAACGGTTCGTTCCGACGGTAAAAAACGGAGATCCGACCCGCCGGTTTGTTGTCCAGCAGGATATCCGAAACAAGGGAATTGGCAGCTGTCTCTGCCGTCATGTCCCGGGCACCGAATATCCGTTTCGGTGTCAAATCAATCCGCACCGATGTAATGTCCGGATACTGAAACCCCTCGGTCAGGTGCTGGATAGACTGTTCCAATGCGGTGTCCAGGTCCTGGGACGATTTCATTTCACTGCTGATCCGGTACAGGCACTCCAGTTCCTTCACCCGCTCATGGAGGGCATGACGGACGGACTGGGCCCGGATCGCCTCTTCCTCGGTGGACAACACCAGTTGTTCTGTCTTGCTGTCAGCCGTTGGGAAAATATAAATGGCCTGGGAGATTTCCTTCATGGGAATGCAGACCGGAATACGGGTTTCCCGCACCTGGCTGATGGCTTCGGACAGGTCTTCCCGGTCCTGCGGATCCGCCACATGATTGAGCAGGTTTCGATCATCAGAAGGCGCGGAGGGGCACAGCATACCCTGGATGCCTTTCCCGCAGTAAATCACCTGGTTGTCCCTGTCCAGGATCAGGATGTTATCAACAACCTCTACCGTGGGTCCAACATCTTTGGGTCTGTGCATCTGTGCCCCCCTTCATACGCTCATAGTTTCAGTATGGTCTTGATCCGGCTCCTGTAAAACTGCTCCCCATACAGGATGGTGGGTTTTTCCGGGTTGATGGTGCTGACCTGTGTCTGGAACAGGGAGAATGCGGGCTCATGTCCGTTCAGCTGGAACGGTGCGTCCGTTCCGTTGTACAGCCGGTTTACCCGGTTGATTTCGTCGGTAATGGCCGATATCCCGTCATACTCGAACCCTTCTTTGAACCGGCCGGCCAGTTCGGCAATCAACTTCCAGTTGCTCCAGCCGGTTTTCGGCGTGGTCATCCGCTTTGCCTGTTGGACCCGCCGGTCGGCGGAAACATAGGTGCCGTCCTGTTCCATGAACGTGGCAGCCGGCAGGATCACGTCCGCTTCGGACGCGGTGTGGGTGCGGAATGCATCGCTGACCATGACGAACTCCAGGTTGTCAAAATAGCGCTGGTTTTCCGCCAGTGCCAGGGGATCTTCCCCGAAGACCAGGGCGGCCTTGATGGTACCGTCCAGCAGGCGTTCTTTCACATCTGCCTGCTTCAGGTGGTTCAACGGGGTGTTCCACTGGTTCCCCAATGCCTGTACCGCGTCAATTTCATCCAGCGTGATCATACCGGGCAGATGAGCCGGGTCGAATCCCATGTCGGCCATACCCATGGCGTTGGCATGTTCCCGCACCAGGATCAGGCCGTTTCCGGTTCCCTGGATCCGGTCAGTGAGCAGCAGGAAATTGGCAATGGCCTGAACATCGTTCCGGGCCTTGTCTCTCCAGGAATCCAGGTTGTGGATGAAAACAATCTTCCTGGCAGGATCGGTAAGCAGTTCCAGCAGCTGGTCATACTGGCTGCTGGAAATTCCGGTGATGCCGGTGACATTGCTGCGTCCGAAATCTTCCACCATGGATTCCAGTTCCGCCAGGTGCTTCACCCGGTTGCCAACGGCCGTTCGGTCGAAACCGTTGCCCTTGAGCACTTCCCGGATCACACCGTTCAGCAATGCGGTACTGGTTCCCTTCTTGTTGTCGATCCACAGATCCGCTTCCTTGGTCAGCATGATTTCCGAGGAACTGAACACCACCAGCCTGGCACCGTTCTTCCGGGCTTTCTTCAGTTTCAGTTCGGTGATCAGGCTTTCCTCGGTACCGCCTGTGTTCAGCGTGACAATAACATCCGCATTCTGGATTTCATCCGAGGAAACCGTGGATGCCGTCATGCCGATTGCATCATCCAGGCTGTCCAGCTCCAGGCCGTACAGCATGTTGCTGAAACTGTGGACGTTGCTGGTTTTGAGACCGGCACGGGCGAACTTCTGCAGCAGGTACAGTTCCTCGTTGGACATCCGGGGCGACCCGAAAACGGCCACGGCGTCCGGTCCATACCGTTTCACGATGGCATTTACCTTGTCCACCGTGGTGTCCATGGCGGTCTGCCAGTCCGTTTCCACGTGCTTCCGGTTTTCCCGGATCATCGGGGTGAGCATCCGGCTCTTGGACATCAGATAACGGTGGCCGAAGCGGCCCTTGGCGCAGAGGTAACCGTCATGGTGGGAGTCCAGGACGCTATCCACCGAATTGGCCACGTGGAAAATATCCCCGTCAATCATCTTGAAATTCACCTTGCATCCCAGGGAACAGAAATGACAGATGGTTTCATGGTTTTCTTTCTGCAGCGTACCCAGCACCTTGTGGGGGAAGTGTTCGGCAATGGCCCCGGTTGGGCAGACGTCAATGCAGTTGCCGCAGCTGACACAGTTGGTTTCCAGCAGCGGTCGTTCCATTGCGGGCCGGACAATGGCCTTGAACCCGCGGTGAACAAATCCCAGCGCCGAGACATCCAGCATTTCGGAACAGGTGCGGACGCATTTGCCGCAGTTGATGCACTTGTTGGCATCCAGCACGATGAACGGATGGTCGTCATCCACCTTGTGACGTTTCACTTCGCCGATGAAGTCCTTGATATCCACCCCGAAGCGGTCTGCATACTTCCGGAGATCACAGTCATAATAAGCGGAACAGCCGCATTCCAGGCAGCGTTCCGTTTCATGAAGGGACTGCGCTTCCGAAAATCCCAGCTCCACTTCGTCAAAGCTGCCGATGCGGGTTGCGGGATCCAGCTCGGGCATTTTTTCCCGTGCGTCTTTTTCAAAGCAGGCAAATTCCCCTTCCGGCAGATCGTCAAATACATGCTTGAAACTGTAGAACTTGAAATCCTGGCCGGTGGCTTCACCGGTTTTCATGTAGCCCATGATGGAATCTGCTGCCTGGCGTCCCTGGGCAATGGACAGGATGGCGGTATACGGTCCGGTAACTGCATCACCGCCGGCAAATACACCCGGTACGGCCGTTTCCAGTGTGTCCTCATTGACCTTGATGGTGCCCCATTTTTCCAGGTCGATTGCTTCCGAATCTTTGACGAATGTTGTATCCACTGCCTGGCCGATAGCACCGATCAGATAGTCCAGTTCCAGGGTGAACTCGGAGCCTTCAATGGGTACCGGACGGGGCCGGTCACCGGGCTTGGCTTCCTTCAGTTCCATCCGGACACATTCAACCGCTTTCAGCTTGTTGCCGTCCCGGACGATTTTCGTGGGCAGTGTCAGGAATTCATACTGGATGCCTTCTTCTTCCGCGGCTTCAATTTCTGCCTCATGTGCGGGCATTTCCTTGACGCTGCGTCGATAAATGACCACCACCTTGTCGGCGTTGCAGCGCAGGGCGGTACGGGCCGCGTCGATGGCCGTATTCCCGCCACCCACGATGCCCACCGTGCCGTGGAGCCTGGGCAGTTCGCCTATCTGGGTTTGCCGAAGGAAATCAATGCCCTTGATCACACCCTCGGTGTCATCTTCATGTTCCAGCCGCATGGTGGACGCTGCGTGGGCGCCCACGGACAGGAAGATCGCGTCATAGCCGTCTTTCTTCAGGCTGTCGACGGTAAAGTCTTTTCCCATGGCTACGTCGGTCTTCACGGTGACGCCCATGTCGGTGATCCACTTGATTTCATCATCCAGGATCTTCTTGGGCAGCCGGTATTCCGGGATGCCGTACCGGAGCATACCGCCCAGTTCCGGCAGCTTTTCCAGGAGCGTAACGTCATGGCCTTCTTTGGCCAGGTAGTAAGCGCAGGTGAGGCCGGAGGGCCCGCCGCCCACAATCGCCACCCGCTTGCCGGTGTCCGGTTTTCGTTCGGGTGTCCACTTGTCATCTGCGTCCAGATCAGCCACAAACCGTTTCAGGAAGTTGATGGCAATGGATTCTTCCACGCATTCCCGGCGACAGACGTCTTCACAGTTGCGGACACAGACGCGGCCGATGGACAGGGGAAGCGGGTTCCGTTCCTTCACCAGTGCCAGCGCTTCCTTGTACTTGCCCATGGAGATCAGGGCGATGTATCCCTGGGCGTCCACGTGGGCCGGGCAATTGTCAATACAGGGGCCGATACAATCAGCATAGTGGTTGGACAGGATCAGTTCCAGTGCGGTTTTCCGGGAAGCCTTGATCCGGTCGTTGTCCGTGGTAATCACCATGCCGTCCGTTACCTTGGTGGCACAGGAGGGCAGGAGGCGGTTGACCCCTTCCACTTCCACTACGCAGATGAAGCAGGAACCGAACGGTTCGATCCGGTCATCGTGGCAGAGGGTGGGGATATCGTCCAGGTTATGTTCCCGGACCACTTGCAGGATGGTCTTGTCCGGGGTCGTCGTAATCTCTTTTCCGTTGATCTTAATCTGAATGGTATTCATGTCCCAACTCCCGGAATCACAGTTTCTCGACGGCGTCGAACCGACAGACGTCGTAGCACATGCCGCACTTGATGCAGGCTGCCTGATCAATGACATGCGGTTCTTTCACGGTTCCGCTGATCGCATCCACCGGGCACTTCCGTGCGCAGGCGGTACATCCGGTGCACTTGTCCGGGATGACCGTGTAGGTCAACAGGGCCACACAACTGTGTGCCGGACACCGTTTGTCGCGGATATGGGCTTCATACTCTTCACGGAAATATTTCAGGGTGGTCAGGACCGGGTTGGGGGCGGTCTGTCCCAGACCGCAGAGACTGGCGTCCTTGATCTTGTTGGACAGGTCTTCCAGCAGGTCCAGGTCGCTTTCCTTTCCTTCACCCATGGTGATCCGTTCCAGGATTTCCAGCATGCGTTTGGTTCCGATCCGGCAGAAGGTGCATTTGCCGCAGGATTCATTCTGCGTAAAGGTCAGGAAGAACTTGGCGATGTCCACCATGCAGGTGGTTTCATCCAGGACAATCATTCCGCCGGATCCCATGATGGCACCGGTCTTGTTGATTTCGTCAAAATCGATCTTGATGTCACTCATGCTGGCCGGGATGCAGCCGCCGGACGGTCCGCCCATCTGTACAGCCTTGAATTCCTTGCCTTGCTTGATGCCGCCGCCCACGTCAAACACCACTTCCTTGATTGTCATGCCCATGGGGACTTCGGCCAGGCCGCTCTTCACGATCTTGCCGGCCAGCGCAAATACCTTGGTTCCCTTGGACTTCTCGGTGCCGAAAGCGGCATAGGCGTCCGCGCCGTTGAGGATGATCCAGGGTACGTTGGCATACGTTTCCACGTTGTTGATGTTGGTGGGTTTGTCCCACAGGCCTTTCTGGGCCGGGAACGGCGGCCGGATCCGCGGCACGCCCCGTTTCCCTTCGATGGATGCGATCAGGGCGGTTTCTTCACCGCAGACAAACGCGCCGGCCCCTTCCTTGATCTTCAGGCGGAAGCTGAAACCGGAGCCGAACAGGTCGTCCCCCAGGAGACCCCGTTCTTCACATTGCCGGATGGCCAGTTTCAGCCGGCGAATCGCCAGCGGATATTCTGCGCGTGCATAGATGTAGCCTTCGTCGGCCCCGATGGCATAACCGGCGATGATCATGCCTTCCAGCACCGAATGGGGATCGCCTTCCAGGATGGAGCGGTCCATGAAGGCACCGGGATCGCCCTCATCGGCGTTGCAGACAACATATTTCTTTTCGCCGGCGGATTGGCGGGCAAACCGCCATTTGAGCCCGGTGGGGAATCCACCGCCGCCCCGTCCCCGGAGACCGGAGTTGAACACGGTATCAATCACGTCTTCCGGGCTCATACCGGTCAGGACTTTTCTGGCCGCTTCATAGCCGGACCGTGCGATATATTCTTCGATGGAACTGGGATCAATGATGCCGCAGTTTCGCAGCACGATCCGCTCCTGCTTATCAAAAAAGGGATCTTCCGCTTCCACTTCCGCTCCCTTGACCATCCATTCGGATACGGGCTGTTTGCCCACGATGTGCTGATCCAGGATGCCGGTTACCTTCTCCGGTGTGACCTTTGCATAGAGCCAGCTGTCGGCGTTATCATTGACTTCCACCAGCACTTCCTCGTAGCACATGCCCATGCACCCGGTTTCCTTTAAGGTGACATCCAGGTTTCGTTCCGCGATCCCCTGCTGGAGGGCTGCAAACACTGCCTTCCCGCCAGCCGAGATGCCGCAAGTTCCGAGACCGACTTTGATTTCCATCAGTTACCTTCCCCTTTTTCCGCTGCCATCCCCTTTGGCAGCGTAACTTTATTGTCACTGGTTGAAAACAGAAAGAGATGTTGTGACAGTTGTAGGCCGTTCACAACAGTGGCGTGAATCACTTATTCTTGTACTCGCGGAGAATTTTCCGGACCTTGTCCGGTGTCAATGACCCGTGGGTGTCATCGTTGATCATGATCACAGGCGCCAGCGAGCAGCAGCCGATGCAGGCAACAGACTGCAGCGAGAACAGGCCGTCATCGGTGGTTTCTTCCACCGAGATGCCCAGCTCATTCTGCAGGGCTTTGAGCACATCCTTCGCCCCGTTCACGTGGCAGGCGGTTCCTTCACAGATCTTGATGACATATTTTCCCAGCGGCTTCAATCTGAACTGGGAGTAGAACGTGATAACCCCGTAAATATCAGCGGCGGGAATATCCACCACTTCGCTGATATAATGAATGGCTTTTTCGGGAATGTACCCGTACGTGTCCTGGGCGGACTGAAGTAACGGAATCAACGCACCTTTCATCTTCCGCTGGTTGATCAGGTCAACCTTGAAATCCTCAACCGATTTCTCCTGGAGACCGATATGCCCTTTGTCCGACATGTGATAGAACTCCTTTGACTGTGTATACTGCTGGACTTTGCGGTTTCATTATAAAGCATGAAAAAGCCGGATGGAACACCCCGGGAAAAGAAGAAACCCCGGAGGCCGTGGAGGCTCTCCGGGGTGGTGTTGGTTCTGGCGTCGTATGTGTTACATGCCCATCAGGTTGACAACCGGGTATTCCTTCACCCGAAGCACGCCGTCCATCGTGGTCACATGCTCTTCGATAAACTTGTCAATGTCGCTGTAGAAACGGCCGTGGAGGAAGACCACCAGGTTGTACTTGCCGGTGGTGTAGTCGCAATAGACCACGTTTTCGTTGAGGCGCAGGGTAGGATAGACCTTATCGATCTTTTCCTTTTCCACGTCCAGCAGCAGGTAGGAGCAGACCAGGTTGGACATTTCGCGGGCATTCTGGTCATCTGCGCCGGTGGCCAGTGCGTCTTCAGCGGCGTTGATGACGTCTTTCAGGGTGTCGTCCAGGATGGGCGCTTCCAGGTGCAGGATTTCAATATCGGTCACACCGTCCAGTGCCTTCACCTGGTTTTCAATCACATCATTCACTTCATCCCGGGTATCGCCCTGGATCAGCATGAACACATCATACTCACCCTTGGTCGCGTCGCAATAAACCGCGTTATCCATGTAGTAGAGGCTCCGGTAGGTTTCGAAGAAATTCCGGGATTCGTCCAGCTTCAGCAGCAGGTAGGCGGAAACGCTGGTTTTTTCTTCCCGGACCGGTTCCACCGGTGCGACGGGGGCGGCCAGCTGTTCTTTCATGATGGTTTCAAATTGATCTGCCAGTTCATCCGAGGTCAGCGGCTTGTGGAGCAGTGCCTGTACCTTCAGTTCGCTGATTTCACCTTCATTGAGTTTATCGGCATACCCGGTGATCAGGAAAACGGGTACGTTGGGATACTTGAAGTTAATGATGCGGGCCAGCTTGGTTCCCATGATGTCCGGGAGCTGGATATCCAGAACCACGGCGTCCGGAGTGGAGTTGTTCTTGACCAGCAGATCCATCTTCATCAGGGCGTTCACGCCATTTTCACAAGGTTCCGTATCATAACCGCGCTGTGCCAGGCCCAGTGACAGTGTCCGGCGGATGCTTGATTCGTCGTCTACCAGTAAAACTCTTTTTTGGGTGTTCATGTTTGTTCCTCCAAATCAAATTGTCTGACGCCGTTCTATAGTGCAAACCCGATGCCAACTTTGAAAAGTCATGTAGAATCAATGAAAAACCGTCTTTGGCCGCATGATTTGTCTGTTGCGCCCTGTACAGATTCTTTTCGAAATTGCGTAAATATAAGAAAATAAAGAACAAAAAGAAGTGTTAAGATTCTTGTCGGTTGTCGGAATTCAGAAGTCGTGTTTTATCAGTAGCATATGCTGTTAAAAAATTTAACATCAAGAAAATTTGCGATATAGGGTCAGAAAATCAGTTGAAATCCCCTTCCCAGGGCATAGACGCCGAACAGACCCAGGGCAATGGCGGAAACCCCCACCAGTCCGCGGGAAAGTTTCGGGTTCAACCGGCCGGTGAAGCCCACCAGGACGATCAATCCGCCGGTAGCCAGTACCATGACGAGGTAAAAGGACAGGATCAGGGCGAGACCGTGGGCGGGTGTGATACGCCATCCTTCCAGGAACAGCGGACCCATGACCAGCGACCAGCCCAGCCAGGGATTGGGGTTCAGCAGGTTGACCAGGGCCGCTTTCCAGATGGTGTCCGTAGCGGGAGCGTGGTCATCCGGGATTTCTGCATCAGGCTGTCGCCAGGACTGGAAGGAACGCCAGCCGAGAAACAGCAGAAACATGCCGCCACCCAGGAAAAGGGCCGGTTCCAGCCAGTTCGGCATCTGTCGCAGGATCGTGAGCACGATCAGGATAATGGGGCCGTCACTGATCAGCGGGGCAAGGGCAGCGGGCAGTGTTCGTTTCCAGCCGTCCGTCAGCGTGCGGGAAACGATAAATATCTGTAGCGGTCCCGGTTGAACGGCGCAGGCAAAGGCATAGGTCATTCCGAATATCAGATAGGGCAACATGAATCCCCCCGGTGGCGCTCAGCTGGCTAAATGCTATCAGAAATTTTTCACGGTGTGGTGATGATCCGTGTGGGCTCCAGGTGCCGGTTGACTCCATGACTTGGGGTTACGCTTTCGATCTGTTACTATGGACACACAAATACGTGGCAGGAACGACCGGTAGGCGTCATCGTTCTTGAAAGGAGAGTGGATTGGCAAGGAGTAATTACAAGTTTGAGAAGTATAAGCGGGAACAGGAGAAGGCAAAGAAAAAGGAAGCCAAACGGTTGAAGAGAGAGGCCCGGAAACAGGGCATCGAAGTCGAGGAACTGATCAAGGCAAAGGAAGCTGAAGCCGAGGTTGAAGCTGAAGAAAAGGCAAAAGAAGAAGCAGCAGCAGCAGCAGCAGAAGAAGAAGAAGAAGAGGAAGAAGCAAAAGAGGAGACGTCCTGACGCCTCCTCTTAAAGAACATCCATGAATTCCCTGTTCAACACCGGTTGAACAGGGCAGGTCCGGTCAACATCCGAGAAATTCTCAAACGTCCTCCCCGGAAACAGCGATTGCATCTTCCATCATCCTGAGGAAATTGCCGCCCCATATTTTCCGTATGTCTTCTTCCGAATAGCCCCGCCGCAACAACTCTGCCGTGATGGCTGCCAACTGGGAGACATCGGTGCAGTCTGTCAACTGGCCACCGCCGTCGAAGTCTGAGCCGATTCCCACATGGTCGATGCCTGCCAGTTTTACGATGTGGTCGATGTGATTCACAAAGTCCGAAACGGTTGCTTTGCCACGGGGATATTGATCATTCAGTTCGCTCCATTCATTCCGGGCCTGCTGCTTCAGCTCTTCCGAAAGGGTGTCGTAGTCTTTCCATTTCTGGCGGAAAGCCGTCCAGGCCGCCTTGGCCTCATCCGGCATTTCATAGGTTGTGACAAAGCTTGGGACCATGCACACCTGAATCACGCCACCTTTTTTTGAGAGCGCCCGGATCAGCTCATCCGGCAGGTTTCGTGGATGATCGCATACGGCTCTTGCGCCGGAGTGGGACGCGAATACCGGTGCAGTGGAGATGGCCAGAATATCTTCGACTGTACTGTCCGCGGTATGGGAAATGTCAATGAGCATGCCCAGTCGGTTCATCTCTCTGACCACCTGTTCCCCGAATGGGCTCAGCCCGTCATGTTCCGGTTCCTTTGCGGTGGAAGAATCGCAGATGGCATTGTTCCCGTTGTGACAGAGGGTAATATACCGGGCGCCCTCATTGTAGAAGCGGGAAACGTTGGCCAGTTCGGTCCCTACCGGGTAACCGTTTTCGATACCGATAAAGATAGCCCGCTTGCCGGCGGTTTCAATCCGACGGGCATCCGCCGGTGTCAAAGCCAGTTCCACAGTATCCGGATTGTTGTTGACGATTTCATGGATTCTACGGAAAGTGGCCAGTGTTTTTTCGTGCGCCGCAGCGTGCCCCTCATCGGTGACCGGTCCCTGGCCCAGGTAGATCGCAAAGAAGATCGCATCCAGCCCGCCGTCTTTCATCCGGGGAAAGTCGACCTTTCCGCTGCCCCGCTGTCCGGTTTCGTGTCGTTCGCTGACATCAAATTCGATGTCCATGAACCGCATGGGTGTATCGGTGTGGGTGTCCACTGTTAACACCTGGTCATGTACCCGCGCCACCTTCTCGTCAAAGGTTTCCGGCACCGATTTATGACAGGAAACTGCAGCAGCTGCGATGAACAGAACACACAGGGCCAGGCTTGTACGGATTTGCTTCATTCTTCCTCCAGGATATGTGCCGGACGGATGCCGGCGTCTTTGGTTCTGCATTCAGTATAGCGCATGGATCGACCCGCTCTGTCCTGAAATGAACGGTTCTGCTCGGCTTGTACCTTTCCTTCGACAGGAATCAAGGGTATCCGTTATAATGGTTCAAACGAAAGATAATCGGGAGTATGCATGCAGGATCATGACCACCTTCTGGAAGAGAATCAACGGCTGAAACGCGCGGTTGAAGAGCTTTCCATTCTCAATGAAATTACCCGGGCAATCAACTCCACAATGGACCTGGACCAGATCCTGGATATGATTGTCCAGAACTGCATCGAACGGATGAACGTGGAACAGGCGGCGGTTCAGCTGCTGCAGAAGCCGGAAGAAAACGAACAGAACAGTAGTCCATTGAAAACCATGATCCGGAAAGTGGACGTATTGTCCGCCATGGGGCCATACCGCCTCAATGCCCACCTGACCGACTGGATGATCAAGAACCAGAAGCCGCTGCTCAGCAACGACCTGGTACTGGATGAACGGTTCCAGGATGTGCCGGTATCCGATTTGAATATCCGTTCACTGCTCAGTGTTCCACTGGTGCTCAACGGTCGGATGATCGGACTGATCAACCTGTTCAACAAGAAGGATAGCAGCGCATTCGGGGCTGATGATGAACGGCTGTTGTCCATTATTGCGTCCCAGAGTGCACAGGTCATCGAAAATGCCCGGCTGGCCCGGGAAGAAAAAAAACTGATGAAGGTGCAGGAGGAGTTGAAGACGGCCCAACGGATTCAAAACCGGTTGCAGCAGGTGGAGATTCCGGAAATCAATGGATATTGCCTGTCTGCCCACAGTGTTTCCGCCAGGGAAGTGGGGGGCGATCTCTTCGACGTGAGCAAGCTGGATGACGGCAGGATTGTCTTCTGCGTGGCCGATGTCTCGGGAAAAGGGATGGCGGCGGCCATCCTGATGGCCTGTCTCCAGTCGACCATTCGCGGCCAGGCCGGGATAGATGAAAAGCCATCTGAGTGTATTGCCCGGGTGAACCGGAGCATGTTCAACAGCACGACCCCGGAAAAATATGCCACGCTCTTCTATGGTGTGCTGGACCCGTTTACCCACCGGGTTACCTATGTCAATGCCGGTCACAACCGTCCCTACCTGCTGAAGGAAGATGGCGGAATCGTTACGCTGGAAACCACCGGGGCGGCCGTGGGATGTTTTGATCACATGCCCTACCAGGAACGGACGTTTGAAATCAGGCGGGGAGAAACGCTGATCATTTTTTCGGACGGCATTCCCGAGGCCCAGGATAACCAGGACAATGAATATGAAGAGGACCGGCTGCTGGATGCGGTCCGCGCTGTCCGCCACATGCCGTCTGCCCTCATTGTGGATTCCGTGTTTGCGAATATCCGAAAGTTCACCGGTGACACGCCACAGTTTGACGATATGACCCTCATGGTCATGAAACGGCGATAATCGATTCGCTTGACGGAAAAGCGGGTGCTGTATCGTCATTGATGCTGCTGGTAGCGCGGTGATGACGGAAGTAAGCATTTAACAAAACCCGGTTCGCAACGTATATGTGAGCGTATCTGAATAATGGAGGATTGGACATGAAATATCTGTTTCGAGGTTTGTGTGTTGCATTTCTGCTGACCGTTCTGATTACACCTGTCTATGCCGGTGATCAGGCTGCCGACAAGAAAGCACCCTGTGCCACCGAAGATCCCTACCTGTGGCTGGAAGATGTGTTGAGTGTTCCGGCACTCACCTGGGTACGGGCCTGCAATGCCTATTCCACACTGGAGCTGGGTACCGGCGAGGAATTCAAGGCGCTGGAGCAGGATCTGCTGAAGATCATGAACTCCAATGAGCGGATCCCCGGTGTACGGAAGAGTGGGGCGTATTACTACAACTTCTGGCGGGATGGCAATCATCCCCGTGGAATCTGGCGGCGCACAACGCTGGATGAATACAAGAAGGCGGAGCCCAAGTGGGACGTGGTGCTGGACCTGGACGCTGTCAACAAGGCGGAAGGCATGAACTGGGTCTGGAAAGGCGCTTCCATCCTGAAAGAAGGCGGCTACCGGCATGTGCTGATCAACCTGTCACGGGGTGGTGCAGATGCCACCGTGGTCCGGGAATTTGACCTGGAGACCCGTGAATTTGTGAAAGATGGATTCCAGCTTCCGGAAGCCAAGGGTGGCTTGAGCTGGATCGACAAGGATACCGTTTATGTTTCCACGGACTTCGGCCCCGGTTCCATGACCACCTCGGGCTATCCCCGTATCGCGAAAATCTGGAAACGGGGAACGGATTTGTCCGAAGCTGAGACCGTGTTCGAGGGGAAAGAAACCGATATGCGGGTGGTGGCATACTATGACGACACCGAAGGTTTCGAACGTCACTTTGTTTACCGGATTCCCAAGTTCTTCCAGGGTGAATTTTATCTGCGAAAAGATGACGGCACGCTGGTGAAAATTGATGTCCCCCTGGATGCCAGCGGCGGTGTTCATCGGGAATGGCTGATGGTGAACCTGCGCAGTGCCTGGGAAGTGGACGGGAAAACCTATCCGGCCGGCAGCCTGATCACCATGAATTTTGATGACTTCATGGATGGTCAACGGGACTTCACCGTATTGTTCCAGCCGGCTGAGAACAACTCCCTTGCCAGTTCCAGCTGGACAAAGAATTATCTGGTCCTGAACATCATGGAAGATGTGAAGACCAAGCTGGAAGTGTTGAAGCCGGTTGATGGTGAATGGAAACGGATGCCATTTGTCGGTGCACCCGAGAATGCAGACGTCGGCGTCCGCGGCATTGATAGTGATGAAACCGATGAATACTTCATGAGCGTAACCGGGTTCTTGACCCCCAGCTCCCTGTACTACGGGACCATTGGCGAGAAACCCGAGCAGATCAAATCAACACCGGCTTTCTTTGATGCTTCCGACCTGGAAGTTTCCCAGCATTTTGCCACCAGTGATGACGGGACGAAGATTCCCTATTTCCAGGTGAACAAGAAAGCAATGGAATTGAACGGCAAAAACCCGACATTACTGTATGGATACGGTGGGTTTGAAGTTCCCATGACGCCGGGATACAGCGGGACCTCGGGTCGTGCCTGGCTGCAGGATGGCGGCGTGTATGTGCTGGCCAACATCCGTGGCGGTGGCGAGTACGGTCCGCGTTGGCACCAGGCGGCGCTTAAGGCCAATCGGAACAAGGCATTTGAAGATTTCGCTGCCGTGGCAAAAGACCTGTTCAAGCGGAACATCACGTCTGCGGACCACCTGGGCTGCATGGGCGGCAGCAACGGCGGTCTGCTGGTGGGCAACATGATCACCACCTATCCCGAGCTGTTCAAGGCTGTGGTCTGCCAGGTGCCGCTGCTGGATATGAAGCGCTACAACAAGCTGCTGGCCGGTGCCAGCTGGATGGCGGAGTACGGCAACCCGGACATTCCCGAAGAATGGGAATTCCTGAAAAAGTATTCCCCGTACCAGAACCTGAAGGAAGGGGTGACCTATCCGGCCACGCTGTTCTGGACATCCACACGGGATGACCGGGTGCATCCGGGCCATGCACGGAAGATGATGGCGAAGATGCAGGAGATGGGTCAGGATGTCCGGTATTTTGAGAATATTGAAGGCGGGCATGGTGGCGCTGCTGATAATAGTCAGCGGGCGTTTATGTGGGCGATCTCCTATAAGTTCTTATGGGATTATTTGAAATAGGTTAGACGAGTTGAGGGGGGCTGAAAGGCCTCCCTCAACTGTTTACACCGTGTGAACGGCAGGTTTGTCACGCGACGAAGGCAGATCATTGCAACGTCGCGAAACAGGGTGTTTCGCTTTCGATGGCCTGTGCCTCGTTACCT
>CAZDKZ010000059.1:3400-15705 GCA_964506215.1 uncultured Holophagae bacterium | reverse complement strand
ACTCGCGTCGAACGGCCGCCTGCGCATTCCGATGCCACGCATGCGTGGCGATGTCTGGCGGAATCAGAAACCCGCATGTCCGCATGCGAAGGTGATGATTTCGGCTGCCATCGATAGCGGAACGACTGTTCCGCGTCATCGGGATGAGCAGGACAAAAGAAAAGCGGGGCATTGGCCCCGCGTGTTTACTGCTGACTTGAAAATTAAGGGTCGACTATACACCGCTGAGTCTCTCAAACGCATACTTGAGAAGCTCCTCAAAGTCGGTCGGTTCGTGTTCTTTGAGAACTGCGTCGAGGACCTTCTCGACCTGCTGCGCCTTATATCCCAGATTCACCAGCGCGCCCACCGCATCCATCCGCATCGCATGCACCGTCCCGGCCGCGCCCGTCGCCGCCGCATCTTCTGCATCCAGCTTCAACTTACCTTTGAGCTCCAGCACCACCCGCTGCGCGGTCTTCTTCCCGATCCCGGGAATCCGGGTGATGAAGTCCACGTTCTCCCCTTCAATGGCCGCTTCCAGCTCCACTGCCGGCTGGGGGGACAGCATGGCCAGTCCGGTTTTGGGTCCGATGCCACTGACACCGATCAGCTGCTCAAACAGGGTCTTTTCCCGCAGGTTCAAGAACCCGAACAGGTCACTGCGGTCTTCCTTCACATGATGATAGATTTCCAATGCAACCGGCTGGCCGACTTCGGGCAGTTCGCAGAAGGTCTGGAATGACACATGCACCTGGTAACCCACGCCACCGCAATTGATGATGATGGCCTCCGGCGCCTTGCGCTGCAGTGTCCCTTCCAGGTATCCGATCATTCCATCACGTCCCACTCGGCAAAACCGTCCACCCGGACATTGGCTTTGCCGGTTGTCCGGTAATCCACCGTCAGGTTGTAATCCCATTTCAACCCGGTGGAATCACCGCCGCCACGGGTGGTGATCAGGAAACGGTTCTGGATACCGCCCAGCCAGAAGGCACGGTCTCCCTGCCATTTTTTGTCCCCGGCGTTCACATCCACCGGAATCCAGCCCACGTTCGGCAGATAGATTTCCGCCCAGCGATGATAGACCTTGTCAGTGGAGGAATCTTCCCCCCGGACCACGACAGATCCCACGTAGCGGGCCGGGATCCCGGCCGCCCGGCACAGGGCGATGTAGGCAAAGGTGTATTCGGAACAGGACCCGGTACCCCGCTTGATCACAGTGGGCGCAATATCCCATCCACCCACCATCTGGTAGTTGATCCGGGATATCAGAAATTCATAGAGCTTACGGGCCATGACCCAGGGATTGGTTTCCCCGGCGGTCAGTTCTTTCACCTTGTCCTGGATGTACGGATCGTTCACCCGATACTTGTCCGCGTCAGCCAGGAAGGTATTGCAGATATCTGCCGGAATGGTGTCCAGTGATCCCACCCGGTGGGGGAATATCTTGGTGGACACGGTGTAGAAGGTCCCGTGCGCGGACAGTTCCGCGGTTTTCCAGTCACCGGGAGCCAATTCTTCCACGTCATACCGGGCCACCTGCTGACCCCACTGGTCGGTGTGCATGTTGGCCCCGTCGGTCCACTTGATGTGGTCCAGTGCCTGGTTGGATCCGCTCTTCGGAATGGCAACCGAGATCGTACCACCGGTCAACGTGCCCGGACCCAGGTTTTCCACCTTACTGTACACGGTCACCTTTCCCTTTCGGGCGTCCGACCGGAACGTCTTTCCGTGAAAATCCGAGACACGGGCACGATAAAGAGAATCTGTCTGGTAGTCAATCACATGGAGGATGTCATCCACAATTTCCAGTCCATTGACCACCGGTCCCGGCGCGTCCAGGTGACAGGCCGTAAATCCGCTGGCAATGTCCACCAGGTAAATCCGGTCCCGCTTGGCGTCAGCCACCCAGAGGTAGCCGTTCACGTCATGGGCCAATGCGGACAACCCGGCATCCGGTGCCGGCACGGATGCCAGCGTGGTGCCGTCCAGGGGGTCAATCTGTTGAATTTCTTCATGTCCTTTTGCGCCGATCCAGAGCTTACCCCCGGTATCCCAGGTAATCCCGCTGACGCCTTTCAAGGGCGCTTCCACCGTACGGATACATTCGCCGGTTTCCATATCCAGGAAATAGATGCGACCGTTCTCCCCATCTGCTGCCGCCAGCAGCTCACCGTTCCAGGACAATGCGGCCGGTTCATAGGCAGGATAGGGAATACGACCCTGGACCACACCCCGTCCGTCAAACCGGACAATTTCATCCGCCATCCGATCGGCCACCATGAATCCTTCCCCGGTCACGGCCAGGCCAACGGCGAACCGGATTGGCAACCGGGTCACTTTACTGAAAACGGCGTCCGAAGCATGAAATGCCCCGGGATCATCCAGTTGTGTAACATCACAGGTTTGCGCAACTGCAACGCCGGCAAACAGGCACACCAATAGCGTCAAAAAGGAATATCTCAACTGTTTCATTGTGGGTTGGTACCTCCTACCACACCTTCAAACTGATAGGTAAACCGGGCAATCGATCCGGTTGCATCTGCAAACTGGAAACTGAACGGGACGGTCGCACCCACGGCCATGGAAGCCGCCACCTGGCTGCTGGACTGGGCAACAACCTCGCCATTGGTATCCAGTGCCCGAACGGTCATCCGCACCGTATTGGCCGTGTCACCCAGGTCATTTCGCAACGTCCCTTCGAACCGGACCGTCCCTTCTTCCCGGGACACCTGCTGGGTAATCACACTAATGGTCACCGGCGGCGCTTCTTCCACTTCCGGCTGCTCGGGACGGGGGTAACGCCGGACCGGCACGGTCCGGACCACGTTGGCATCGGTCAGGATCAGACGATTGCCGGTTTCTTCCGGTGCCACTGCCTGCGCGGGCTGCAAATTCACCGGAGCTGGTGCCGGCGGCTTCACATCTTCCACGGACTTGACCAATTTTGTCTGAATGGAGAGCCGTTTGCCGTCCTTTTCCACTACCAGTACGGATGACGTGCGACGGACAAGTTTTTCGCATTGAAAAATGGAGCCGTCACGAAATGTGATCCGAACTTCCGCCAGCGCGGACGCAGTGAATAGCAAAACGGCCATGACCAGGACGTTTTTCATGGCTCACCTCGCTTTGTCAAAATTACGGTATATCCAAGAGTATGGTCACACAATTTCCACAACCTGTCAACTATACCGGAAATCAACAGATAACCACCAATCAGCGGCAGGAACGGGATCAGGCAGATCAAAAGAAGTGGATGGCGGATCGCGTGTTTCAGCAGGGAAGCAAACCGGTAATGGAGCACCCGGAACAAACCGCCCATGCTGATCATCTCGCTCACGTCAAAACCGGCCAGGTCGGCAAGATGTCGCATGGCATGGGGGGAGTAGCGGAAATAGTCATGGGGCTCCTGGTGCAGCTCCCACATGAACGGAACGACAAAGAAGCCGGTACCCCCGGGCCTCACTGTACGACCCATCTCGCCGATGGCGATCCAGGGGGAATGGAGGTGCTCCATGGTGACGGTGCACACCACTGCATCCATCGATGCGTCCTTCAAGGGCAGTGCGTGGAGGTCTCCCACGATGTCCAGTCCGGTATAATCCCAGCTTTCGTCACCCACGCCCAGATCCACACCAACCCGGAAGAGCCCGTTGAACATCGCCCGGTATTGTCCTTCACCGGCACCGGCATCCAGCACGCGGGAACCTGCCGGCAATCCGGATAAATACCGGCCCAGGCGGGTTTCCAGTTCGCGATGAAAGGGATCCAGACGATAATGAATGGTCTGCTTCAGCGCTGCTGCTGTAAATACAAGAAAAGCAACCCATATCAGCGCGATCAAGTACCAGTGGTTACCTGACATGCCCGAAAGAAATACCAACGCAACGGGCAAGACCACCGTGGAAATCATTCGTTGATATTGAACCTTCACCGGGCTGCCTTTCTGGATACGGATCTTTCGCACAATGAATTCAGCTGCCGCCCCCACCAGGATCAGGCCGTTGGTCACCGGCGCATACTGACGGGTAACCAGGCCGGCAAGTAGTGCCCCTCCCAGGGCCCCGGTCAGGAGCAGACAGGTACCCAGCCATTGGTAATTGCGGATTATGACCAGCACGACCAGCAAAGTGGAAACCAGTATCATCAACGGCATACCCAGCGGTGTCAGATCCGGCCACACCGTCAGCGCAACCGTGAACTTTGCGGAAAACAGGATGGCGCCCACGATAACCCAACGGGAAGCACCGGACACCAGCAGCAACAACACCATGCCGGTTCCGCCCATGGCCAGCAGGCGCAACATCTGGAACGTAATCAGATCTTCGCCGCTGTACAGGCCCAGGGCCCAGATGAAGAGAAAGGCCCCACCAAGTGATGAGGCCAGCATTTCGATACGATTCATCCGGTCAGAATTATTTGAACGGCATTCCGTCATACTTGGTCCGCTCCCGGAACTGTTTCCGCAGTTCCCGGAAACCGTCACCCACTTTACCGTCGGCAACCGGCCGGTCATCAATTTCGACCACCGGAATCAGTTCGGCACCGGAACCGGTCAGGAACACTTCATCAGCCGCGATGAAGTCCTGGAGGACCATGCCCCGTTCATGGACCGGAATCTTGAATTCACGGGCAATCTCAATGATCACCTTCCGGGTAATCCCTTCGAGAATGCCATGGTAGGGCGGCGGCGTGAACAGCTCCCGGTTCCTGATGGCGAAAATATTGTCTGCGGTACATTCCGTCACATAGCCTTCCGCGTTCAGCATGATGCCTTCATCGGCGTTCATCCGGTTGGCCTCGATTTTGCCCAGGATGTTGTTGAGATAGTTGAGGGATTTGAACTGCGGGTTCAACATGTCCGGCCGGGTCCGGCGGGTAGACACGGTGACCACTTTCAGTCCCTGTTCATAGCGGTCTTCCGGGTACAGCGCAATCCCGGTGGCAATGATGTAGATGCCGGGTTTGGCACACTTCCGGGGGTCAATTCCCAGGTCGCCTACACCCCGTGTCACCAGCAACCGGATGTAGCAATCGTCCAGTTCTGTGCGACGGGTGGTTTCCAGCACCAGTTCGGTCATCTCTTCCTTGGGAATGGGAATCTGCAGGTGAATGCCTTTGGCCGAATTGTACAGACGGTCAATATGGTCTTCCAGCCGGAATACCAGGCCGTTGTAGGCACGAATACCCTCGAATACGCCGTCCCCGTACAGCAGTCCATGTTCAAAAATGGATACGGTAGCGTCTTCCTTCTTGTCAACGAACTTTCCATCCAGGTAAATGCTCAGGGCCATAAACACTCCTTCTGATTCAGTTCATACAAAACGTGATGTTTCACCGGCCGGGCCGGGGAAACCGGGTTGCTTCACTTATCGGTCCTGGACCGTTCTTCCGCCCGTTTTGCTGCATCCAGTGTATTTTTCAGCAGCATCGCGATGGTCAACGGGCCAACGCCCCCGGGTACCGGGGTAATCATATGGGCTTTGTCCGCCACGCGGTCAAAATGGACATCCCCGCACAGCGCATATCCCTTTTCCTTCACTTTTGCAGTGCGCGGACTGTCAGGGCCGAACAGACGAGCGGCCTCATCCGGATCGTCTACCCGGTTCATGCCCACATCAACCACCACGGCGCCGTCTTTGACAAAGGTCTCATCCACGAAACAGGGTTTTCCGATGGCGGCCACCAATACGTCTGCTTCCCGCGCCATGGCCGGCAGCTCACGGGTCCGTGAATGGCATATCGTCACGGTGGCATGCTCCCGCAGCAGCAGGACGGACACCGGTTTGCCCACAATGTTGCTTCTGCCGATGACCACGGCATGCTTTCCGTTCAGATCCACACCACAATCGGCCAGTAATTCCATGATGCCGCGCGGCGTGCAGGGAACGTATCCGTCCGTGTCGCCGATCAGCAGACGTCCCACGTTAACCGGATGAAACCCGTCAACATCCTTCTCCGGTGCGATCAGGTTGAGCATGGTTTTCTCATCCAGGTGACCCGGGAGCGGTAGCTGCAACAGGATGCCGTGAATTTCGGGGGCCGCGTTCAGGTCCCGGATCAGGGCGACCAGTTCTGCTTCCGGAACATCTGCCGGAAGCCGATGTCCGCGGGACAGAAATCCCACTTTTTCGCAGGCCTTTTCCTTCATCCGCACATAGACGGCGGAAGCCGGGTCTTCCCCAACCAGGATGACGGCCAGTCCCGGCCGGATCCCACTGGCACCCACTTCCTCACGCATGCTGTCCAGTAAACGGTTGGACAGTGCTTTTCCATCCATCAGCTGGGTCATGATGTCTCCTCAGATTCGGTGTCAATCAACGGCCCCAGTTTATCACAAACCACCTTTGTTCTTGCACCGCTATTGGTTTGCCAGCCGGATCGCGGTAACCAGTATCAGGCGACTGATATCCCGACTGATCAGCGGTGTAATCCAGTAAGGCGTATCCGCCGGTGTATGGTAGCCATGATGGTCCCCGCCCGATGAGAACACGGATACGGCCGGCCAGCCCTTGCTGATAAAGGGACCGTGGTCCGACCCCCAGCCACCGATCCGCTCATTCCCGGTCAACAGGAAGGGCAGATCCAGTTCTTCATGCACAGCCGTCATCAGTTCGTGGAATGAGTTGTCCTGTTTCAGTCCCAGAACGAAGACTTTCTCCCCTGCGCCAACCATATCCAGGTTGAGGCAATAATGAACCGTCTCAATGCCATGGGGCAGGTTTTCCACGAAATGACGGGATCCCAGCAACCCCATTTCTTCCCCGCCGAACAGCACAAACACCAGGGGCCGCTTCGCCTGGACACCTGCCGTCGCCGCAGCACGGGCCATGGCCATGACAGCAGCCGATCCGGATGCATTGTCATCCGCACCGGGCATCAGCACCGGCCAGGCGCCGCAATGGTCCAGGTGGGCACCGATCACCACCGCCTGGGATGCCAGTTCCGGATCGCGCCCCGGAATCACGCCCACCACATTGTGTCCGGTCCCGTCCACCCGTTCACTGGTCACCGAAACAGTTGCCGACGCATCCGTTTCAAATGAGAGACGGGTACGCTTGTTCAACAGTGTTTTCAACTGCTTGATTTTCAGGTCATTTGCCAGTATCTGTTCCGCGATCTCGTCGGTTACCTGGATGATGGGAAATCCTTCAATCAGGTCCCCGTTGGGGTTCCCCATGGGCGCATACACATACAGTACCGCCGCCGCGCCGTGTTCATATGCATTCCGGGTCCGGAACCGGTGCGAATCATAGTCCGTCCAGTCCTCGCCGTCTTTCGCCTCCGGTGCACCCTTGAGAATCATCGCAATCTTTCCTTTCACATCCACACCGGCATAATCATCTACGCCATATTCCGGTACCGTCATCCCATAACCCACAAACACCACCGGAGCCGAGACTTCACCGCCGCCGGAGAATCCGAACGGAAAGAAGTCTTTCTCCAGCCTGCACGGAGTGGCAACAGGCTCGCCGTCCTTCCCGGGCACCTGGAAGGAAAGCGCAGCTTCCCGGATAATCGCAGTGGTGACCGGATAATCCTGCAGATAACCACCATCAGGAGATGAGACACCCCAGATCCTGAACCGGCCGGCCACAAAATCCGCCGCATCCTTGAATCCGCTGGTTCCAGTCAGGCGCCCTTCAAATTTCTTTGAAGCCAGGTATTCGATGGTATCCATAATTTCACCGGTGGAAATATCCGCAACGGCCCGGTCGGTTTCCACATCCCCGGCCCGCAAAACGGGCGACATCATTACTGCCAGCACAATCCACATGCACACAAAAATCCGTTTCATTCCTGCTTCTCCTTCAGCCGGCAACCATCCGACCTTGTATTCCTGTTCCGTATTGTTGAAGCACGGGGCCAGGACACCCCGATCTGTTGTTCGCTACCGCAATTATACCAGCCGAAGGGAAAATGGTTCCGCATCCGCCCGTCGGAAGTCCGCACGACGAGCGCCTTCCGCTTGACATTATGCCCGCTCCCTGAAAAACTTATGATGGAAATAGAATCAAAGGAGTCCTCCATGATCTTTGAACAGATCTTCACCGGCGGCGACCGTAATTTCGGCTATCTCATCGCAGACGCCACAACCCGCCGTGCGGCCCTGGTAGACCCCTCACCCGACCCGGAACCGGCCTTGCGCCGGACTGCAGAGCTGGGACTGACCATCGCATATGTGATCAATACCCATACGCATCCGGACCATACTGCCGGTAATGCCACCGTACAGAGTGCAACCAACTGCAACATCATCACCCATGAAAGTGCCTCCTACGGTGATTTCCGGGTGGGGGACAGCAAACCGTCCCTGATCCTGGGCAAAACGGTGCTGGGATTCCTCCACACACCCGGTCACACGTCGGATTCCATCTGTATCCATGCCGGAGATGAACTGATCACCGGTGACACACTGTTCGTGGGCAAGATCGGCGGCACCGCCACCCGGCAGGAAGCCCAGACTGAGTTCCAGAGCCTGCGGATCCTGATGGAACTGGAAGACCATATCCGGGTCTGGCCCGGTCACAACTATGGGGTCGCCCGTCACTCCACCATCGGCGTGGAGCGGGAGACCAATCCGTTCCTGCTCAGACTGCACGATTTTGACGCGTTTTACTGGTTGAAGCAGAACTGGGCGGAATACAAGAAAAGTCACGGCATCCAGTAACATGACCAGCAACGGCCCCGGCCCTGACCGTCATTGGTTCGAAGACTGGTTCAATGAACAATACCTTGCCCTGTACCGCCACCGCGATGAAACCGACGCCAAACGTCAAATCAGTCTGCTGACAGAAACCCTCAGACTGACTCCGGCTCACCGTATCCTGGACCTGGGTTGCGGTGAAGGCCGGCATGTACGCCTGCTGCACCAGCAGGGATTCTCGGTATCCGGCATCGACTTGTCCGAAACCCTGGTCCGGGTGGGCCGGGAAAAGTATCCGGAACTGGATCTGCGGGTGGGTGACATGCGCAACATTGACGGCCAGTGGGACACCATTCTCTCCCTGTTTACCAGCTTCGGCTACTTTGATGAAGATGCGGAAAACCGGGCCATCATGGCGTCCATTTCCGGGGCACTGACGCCGGGCGGCATTTACTGGCTGGATTATCTCAATCCGCAGCGACTGCTGAAGAAACTGGTCCCCAAATCGGTGAAGAAACTGGCGGACGGCACCAGGGTAACCCTGACCCGGAGAATCGAAGGACCCATGGTGGTCAAAGACATCCACTTTGAATCGGAAACCGCATCCCATACCTACCAGGAACGGGTATACCTGTACGGCAAACGGGAACTGGAAGAAATGATGATGGACAACGGCATCCGGCCCCAGGGCGCCTTCGGCAACTTTGACGGGGACCCCTGGGTCACGGACAGCCCGCGCACCATCCTCTACGGGAGACGGAATGGCTGACACCATTGTCACCGGGCAGCAGATCGGTTTGCTGGGCGGACCGCTGTATACAACCTGCAAGGTTCTGGGCGCCGCTTTCCTGGCAAGGGAAATTGGGGGACGGGCGATTTACTGGCTGGAAACCAACGACGCGGATTTTGAAGAAATCAACCATGTCACCATACTCAACCGGGAACATCAGTTGGTTACCCATCGATGGGAACTGGACACCGGGGGCCGATCCACCGGAACGATCCCGGTAAACGAAGCACTGGTGGACCTGCTGAACCGGGTATTTGACGACCTCCCGGAAACATCGTTTACCCCTGCC
The DNA here is from genome assembly GCA_964506215.1 of uncultured Holophagae bacterium. Taxonomy (GTDB): domain Bacteria; phylum Acidobacteriota; class Holophagae; order Thermotomaculales; family Thermotomaculaceae; genus CAZDKZ01. The sequence continues at coordinate 5,997 of CAZDKZ010000059.1, read as the reverse complement.
CTGCGCGGACTGGCCCTGGACTGTTACAAACCGGGGATGTCACTGGGTGAGGCGAGCATGGAACTGGCCCGTCAATTATACGGATTTTTGGGCGTGGAACCGTTCGACCCGTCTTCCCCGGACTTCCTGCAGGCCGTCCGGCCGATCCTGGAGAAAGCATGCATCGAAACACCGGCAGGTACACAATGCCCGGCTTTTGCCCGGATCGGCGATGTCCGACACGGACTCTTCCGGGATGCACCCGGTTTCGTTCTTCGCAACGGGGACCGGGTGGAATTGCGGGAAGTGGTGTTGCTGCCCAACCGGGACACCCGTCCGGTCTGCCAGGATGCATTCTTCAACACCCACACCTATGTTGCCGGACCTGCAGAAGTCCGGTATCTGGAAACACTGAAAGACCTGTACACAACAAACGGTGTATCGCCCGCCCGGGTCCAGCCCCGCATGTCAGTAACCCTGATAGACCCGCGGACAAACCGACTGCTGGACCGCAGTTGCCTGTCCATGGAAACCCTGATGGACATCGACCCGGATCAGCTTCATGGGCTGATCCTGAAGGATTGTGGTAACGTGGACATGAACGAGCTGCAGTCTGACGCCCATGCTGCTGTGGAATCGTTGCTGAATCGAATGAACCAGTTAAAATTGGACGACCCCGGTTTCCGGAAGACAGTCAGCCGCGGGCTCAAAGAATTGCTCGGGAAGAAACGGGCGGAACAGAAGAAAATGCTCGCCCGGCAGATTGCGGACGGCGAAGAATTGCTGCGGCGGCTGAAACCGGGTGGAAAGCCCCAGGAACGGGTATTCCCGGTGTTCATGTACATGAACCGCCATGGGGGTACGGGATTCCTGGAATGGCTGATGACCAACCATATGTTTGAACGACAGAATCTGGAGATCATCAATGAAACTTGACATACTGGCATTCGGGGCCCATCCCGATGATATCGAAATCTTCATGGGTGGCGCGGCTGCCGCATTCAAGGCACAGGGACACCGGATCGGTGTGTGCGACCTGACCCGGGGAGAAGCGGGTACCTACGGCAATGCGGACATCCGTCAGCAGGAACTGGAGACAGCCGCAAGGATCATGGGTCTGGATGCGCGGGTCACGTTGGACATACCGGACGGTTCGGTACGCAATACGGAAGAAAACCGGCTGAAAGTGATCCGGATCATCCGCAAATACAGACCCGAACTGGTGTTCACGTTTTCCCGTCATCCCATGCGCCACCCGGATCACACCCACACCGGGGACATTGTCCGGGAATGCTGCTTCCTGGCAGGGCTTGAGAAGATCGAAACCGGGCAGGAGCCCTTCCGTCCCAGCGGATATGCCATGTACCCGGAATTGCTGTTCAACGGAAAGCCCGACTTCGTGGTGGACATTTCCGATTTCTGGGAAGCCAAGGTCAACGCGATCCGCGCCTATGGCAGCCAGGTAACCGCAGAGCAGGAAAATGACGGCAATGCCAAGACATTTATCCGGTCCAACCGCTTCTGGGAAGTCCTGAAAGCCCGTGCCATCACGGCTGGCGCCTGGATCGGAACAACATACGGAGAACCGTTTTTCTCCGATCTGCCCATTCGGGCGGATGATGTACTGGGTGCTTTTCTGAAGCCCGGACATCATTGACAGGACCTGCCATGGAAATAGCGATTCTCAACTATCATCGTGTGGGCGGTTCGGGCGTCGTGGCCTATGAAATCGGAAAGGCCATGGCAGAACGGGGACACCTGGTTCATTTCATGGGACTGGAGCCGCCGTTCCGGCTCCGGGATAACTTTTCCCAGAGCATGCGCTTTCACCGGGTGGAATTACAGGATTATCCGGTATTCAATTATCCGCCCTATACCCTGGCACTGGCTTCCCAACTGGGGGACCTGATTGATCATCACAACATCGACGTGATTCACAGCCACTATGCCCTGCCCCACGCGGTGGCCGCTGTTCTGGCACGGGACATTGCCGGGCGTCCGGTCCGGTGTATTACCACGCTTCACGGAACCGACATCACGGTTGTGGGCGCCCACCCCACCATGAAGAACATCACCCGGTTTGCAATTCAACACTCGGACGCGGTAACAGCCGTCTCCGATTCATTGAAACAGCAGACTGCGGACACATTCGGCATCAACGCGGGCTGCATCCATACCATTTACAACTTCATCAACCCGCGATTCTTCAACCCCGAGTTGAAACGTACCGTCATGAATAACATGAACCCGGACGGCAAATTCATCGTGATGCACATGTCCAACCTGCGGTCGGTGAAATCCCCGCTGGATGTGGTCCGCATCTACCACGGATTGTCGCAGAAAGCCAACCGTCCCACTGAATTGTGGATCGTGGGAGAAGGTCCCCTTCGTTCCGAAATGGTTCGCTTGTCGGAAGAGCTGGGGATTGACCGGGAAGTCCGATTCCTGGGTGTCCGCAACATCGTCGGCCCCATCGTGGCCAACGGAGATCTGTTCCTGATGCCCAGCAGTGAAGAATCCTTTGGTCTTTCCGCACTGGAAGCCATGGCCTGCGGCGTACCCGTGCTGGCAGCCAATGCCGGCGGGCTGCCCGAAGTGGTGGTGCCGGGCAAAACCGG
>CAZDKZ010000059.1:0-3300 GCA_964506215.1 uncultured Holophagae bacterium | reverse complement strand
AACCGCCAGGAAGTGGTGGTCCATGCCATTCTCATGGCTCTGGTGTTTACCGGCATCACCATGGTAAGCATGTTCCTGATGCGCATCCTGATCATCGGGGTTTCCCGTCGGATAGAATACCGGCTGAGGGGACAGGTATTTGACAAGCTGCTTGCACTGGACAGCATGTTCTACAAGAACCGGGAAACCGGTGACCTGGTCTCCCGGTCCACCAACGACCTGAACGATGTGCGCACCCTGCTGGGTCCGGGATTCATGTATGTGCCCAACTCGTTGAGCCGCTTTGCCCTGTTTCTGCCCATCATGGCGGGCCTGAGCCCGGTACTGATGGGACTGGTCACCGGGTTGATCGTGCTGGTGGTCACCTTGATCCTGCTGTTCATGCCCAAGATGCGCCGGTTGTTCCGCAGTGTGCAGGAATCGATAGCCGATATCAACAACCGGGTGTGGCAGACCATTGCCGGCATTGAAACGATCAAGCTGGACACCCTGGAACAGGTCCAGGTCGAACGGTTCTCGGAACAGAACCGGGCCTATATCGGTCACCAGATGGCCCTGGCACGCTACCGTGGCTTCATCTGGCCATTCTTCGTGTTCATGTTCTCCCTGGGAGAACTGGTTATCCTGGTGGTGGGTGGCAGACAGGTCATCCAGGAAACCATGACCATCGGTCAGTTGTTGGAATTCAACCTGCTGGTGGGATATCTCACCTTCCCCATCCTCTCTTTGGGTTGGATCATGTCCCTGATTCAACAGGGGATCAGTGCCATGGGGCGCATCAACGAAGTATTGGATCATCCGGTAGACGATCGTAGCGACACCGTGGATCTGCCCGAAACACCACTGGCACTCCAGGTTCAAAACCTGACGTTTCGATATCCCGGCACCGATGCACCTGTGTTGAACGACATTTCGCTGACCATCCGTCCTGGCGAGGCGGTAGGCATCACCGGCACCATCGGTTGCGGCAAGTCCACTTTGGTGGACCTGATCACCGGGGTCATGCTCCCCGAACCGGGAGCCGTCTTCCTGGGTGGCCTGGACCTGACAGCAGTCCGGCCGGAATCCCTGGGCAGGCGTATCAGCGTGGTCCCACAGGATCCGTTCCTGTTCTCCCGCACACTGCTGGACAACATCGCGCTGGGCAGTGGCAATACGGATGCTGACGCGGTGCTCCAGTCTGCACGACTGGCCGGACTGGGACGGGACATCAACAGCTTCCCGGACGGGCTGGGCGAAATGATCGGAGAACGGGGCATCACCCTCTCCGGCGGTCAGAAACAACGCACAGCCCTGGCCCGGGCCATCCACCGGTCACCGGACATCCTGGTGATGGACGATGCCCTGTCCGCGGTGGACTCCCGTACCGAAGCCGCCATATTGATGGCTGTCCGGTCCCTGCGGGAACATCACACCATGTTGATTATCTCCCACCGGATTTCTTCCCTGAAGGAACTGGATCGCATTTATGTCATGGATGAAGGCCGCATCGTGGAATCGGGCAGCCATGAGACCCTTCTGGAAACCGGGGGCCTCTACAGCCGGCTGGCATTCCTGCAACAGATGTCCGGAGATGAAAACGGCAGCCAACCGGAGGGAACCCATGTCTGAACAGAAGCGGGACTGGCGGCTGTTCGGCAGGCTGGTGCCCTACATCCGGGGACACGTGGGCCTGGGTGTTCTTTCCCTGACGTTGATGGTTCTGGTGGATGTGGCTGGCGTACTGAAACCCTGGCTGGTCAAGGTCGGCATTGACGATCATGTGCGTACCGGTGACCTGGACGGACTGTTCCAGGTGGGGGTCTGGTTGTTTGCCGCCCTGGCGGCCGGATTTATTGCCCAGGTCCTGTACACCGTGGTAGTCCAATACCTGGGACAGAAACTGCTGTACGATCTGCGACTGGATCTGTACCGGAAGGTGCTGCGGTTGTCCCGTGATTATTTTGACCGGACACCCCTGGGCAAGACGCTGACCAACGTCACCAATGACGTGGAGGCCATCCGGGAATTCATATCGGAAGGCATCGTCACCGTGGCCGGGGATATGCTGAAAATCGTATTCATCCTGGGTGCCATGTTCCTGCTCCATGTGAAACTGGCCCTGATGGCATTGCTGACCCTGCCGGTGTTCATCGGCGCGACCGCCATCTTCCGACGGACCATCCGGTCCGGCTTTGCCGGGGTACGGAAAGCCAACGGGGAAATCAACACCGCCCTGTCCGAAACCATCAGCGGCTCCCGTGAAATTCACCTGTTCCAGGTGAAGACCGAAGCACGGAACCGGTTTGAGCAATGCAACCGGGGCTACCTGTCCGCCTATCTCCAGGTGGTCAGGGCCTATGCATTTTACTTTCCGGTGCTGGAACTGGTCTCCAACGGCGGTATGGTGGTCATGCTGTTGTACGCACACTATGCCATGGGGATCGAACTGGAACCGGGGATCGTGTTCGCCTTCTTCGCCTATCTCAACATGTTCTTTTTCCCGTTGCGCCAGATGGCCGAAAAGTTCAACCTGTTCCAGTCCGCCATGGCCGCCGCCGAACGGGCCTTCCGCCTGCTGGACGAACCGGTCTCGGTGGAAAACCCGAAAAAACCAGTTGCGCCCGGATCTGCCGCTCCCATGGCCATCGAATTTGACTCCGTCACCTTCGGGTATGACCCGGACAACCCGGTGCTGAAGAATGTCAGTTTCCGGATCGAGCCGGGACAGACCGTCGCCCTGCTGGGAAGGACCGGGTCGGGGAAAACCACGGTAATCAAGCTGGTAAACCGATTGTATGACATCCAGCAGGGACGGATCTTGCTGGACGGTGTGGATGTGCGGGACCTGGACGTGATTCCGCTCCGGGAACGGATCGGTACCATTCCCCAGGACCCTTTCCTGTTCACCGGCACTATCGCGGACAACATCTCACTGCACCGGCCGGGAATTGACCGGGCCCGGGTGCTGGCTGCGGCAGCCGCCACCCGTGCCGCCGACTTCATCAACCGCTTGCCCCTGCAGTATGACGAACCCATCCTTGAGGAAGGCAAACGACTGTCGGTGGGACAACGGCAACTGCTGAGTTTTACCCGGGCACTGGTGTCCGAACCGGACCTGATGATCCTGGACGAGGCAACCGCGTCCATTGATTCCGAAACGGAGAAGTTGATTGAGAATGCAGTGGAGAGCCTGATCGAAGGGCGCACCGCGATTATCATTGCACACCGATTGTCCACCATTCGATGCGCGGATCGGATATTGATGTTCCATAAGGGTGAGCTGGTGGAAGATGGCACGCATGATGAACTGCTGAAAGC
>CAZDKZ010000058.1:0-16259 GCA_964506215.1 uncultured Holophagae bacterium | reverse complement strand
AGGCCGAAGTGGATCCGGTCCCCGTCCGTGATGGGATATTTCTTGCCGGCTTCCAGCTTTTCGCCGTTCAGGTAGGTACCGTTGATTACACCCATCTCCTCTTCCAGGAAACTTTCGTCATCAATCCGGTGGATAACCGCGTGTTTCCGGGAAACGGTTTTCTGGGGATCAAATGTACTGATGTCAATATCCGGGCAGATGCCGATGGTGGGATCATAACGACCGATCAGGTTCCGTTTCAGGGTCAGATCAAACCCCTTGCCTTCACCCAGGATCCGGATACACGCAAATGCATCGCTGGCCTTCTGGGTCGTGGTCCGTTTGACCAGCTCATCGATTTTCCGGGTTGCATCCTGGAGCCTGGTGGAAAACTTGCGGATCATTTTCAGCGCGATTTCCGGGTTCTTCTTCATTAACATCATGAACATGTTCTTGTTCAGGACCAGCAGCACACTGTCTTCAACGGACACGGCGTGTTCGGTGCGCTTACCACCTTCAATCACACCCAGTTCGCCGAAAATGTCGCCCTTTTCATAGCTGCCCAGGTCAATCTCCTGGTCCGTGTCGTCCCGCTTGAACAGGCGAACCTGCCCCTTCGAAACGATGAACATCACATTGGCCCGGTCACCGTCCGAGTAGACCAGCTCACCCTTCTTGTAGTGCACCTGGAGATTTTTGAACGGATCCGCCATCGGCTGTCTACCCCCTCATCAAGGAAAACAGGGGGGAGTTGCTACTCCCCCCGCGCATTCAAATTCGCTTCTACTGTGCTTCCACCACGGTCAATGCCGCCATGTTCAGGATTTCCTTCAACTCTGCATGCTTCTGCAGTATGTTTGCAGGCTTCTTGAGACCCACGAGAACAGGTCCCACCACGGTCGCGCCACCGGCACGCTGCAACAGCTTGTACGCAATATTTGCCGCATCCAGGTTGGGGAAAATCAGAACATTGGCACCACCATGGAGTGTGCTGAACGGATAGTGTTCTTCAATAATCCCGGGCACAATGGCCGTATCCGCCTGCATACCCCCATCCACCAGAACGTGGGGTGCCTTCTGCCGGACAATTTCCACCGCCTGCTGCATTTTGTCAGATTCCGGATGACTGACACTGCCGAAATTGGCGAATGACAGCATGGCAACCCGGGGTTCCACGTTGAAATTCCGGGCAAATTCCGCGACCTGGATGGCGATGTCGGCCAGCTCTTCCGCATTGGGACTGATGTTCATCGTGGTATCCGCGAAGAAAAGCAATTTGCCTTTAATGATCACCATGTACAAACCGGCAACCTTGGCGACGCCTTCTTTCCGGTCAATAATTTCCAGCGCGGAACGAACAATACTGGGATAGTTGAATGTCAATCCACCCAGGTAGCCGTCCGCATGTCCCATTCGGACCATCATGGCGCCGAAGTAATGGGGATCCAGCATTCGCTTCTGTGCATCGGTCGGGGTGACCCCTTTCCGTTTGCGCAGGTTGTAATACTCGTTCACATATTCCGGATAATTGTCATCGTTCAAGGGACAGATCACATCCACTTCCTGGTGCGTCAGTCCGTTCTGATCCAGTTTGGCCATGACTTCTTCGTCGTCCGTTGCCACCAGTATCGGTCTGCAGACGCCATCCGCCACCAGTTCTTTGCAGGCAGACATCACCAGATCATTATCCCCTTCCGGGAATACGATCCGTTTGGGATTGGCTTTGGCCTTGTCAAAAATCACCTGCAGGAATTCACGGGAGGTATCCAGCATTCTTTCCAGGCATGCCAGGTATTCATCGAAATCATCGATGGGACACCTTGCGATACCGGATTCCATCGCCGCTTTCGCAACAGCCGGTGCCTCCCAGTACAGAACGCGGGGATCAAACGGCTTGGGAATAATATAATTCCGACCAAACTCGAACTTCTCACCACCATAAGCGCGACAGACATAGTCCGGAACTTCTTCCTTGGCCAGGGACGCCAGTGCTTTGACAGCCGCAATCTTCATTTCTTCATTAATACCGGTCGCCCGGACATCCAGGGCGCCCCGGAAAATGAACGGAAAACCGAGCACATTGTTTACCTGGTTGGGATAGTCGGAACGGCCGGTGGCCATGATGGCATCATCCCGGACCTCAGCGACCTGTTCCGGCAGAATTTCGGGATCCGGATTGGCCATGGCAAAAATGATGGGGTCTGCGGCCATACTCTTGACCATCTCCTTGGTCAACATATCCTTCGCGGACACACCAATAAACGCATCTGCGCCGTCCATGGCTTCCGCCAGTGTCCGCTTATCGGTATCAACCGCAAATGCTTCCTTGTAGGGATTCATACCCTCGGTGCGTCCCTTGTAAATTACGCCCTTGGAGTCAATCATCATGATATTTTCACGCTTGACACCCATACTGACAAACAACTCGGCACACGCAATTCCGGCGGCGCCTGCCCCACAGAACACACATCTGGTTTCGTGGATTTTCCGGTCGGTCAGTTCCAGCGCATTGAGAAACGCCGCCGATGAAATGATCGCAGTCCCATGCTGGTCATCGTGGAAAACTGGAATATCCAGTTCTTTCTTCAGGGTTTCTTCAATATAAAAGCAATCCGGTGCTTTGATATCTTCCAGGTTGATCCCACCAAACGTGGGAGAAATCAACCTGGCCACCTTGATCACTTCATCCGGGTCCAGCGTATCCACGTTAATGTCATAGACATCAACATCCGCGAACCGTTTGAACAGAACACCTTTCCCTTCCATGACAGGCTTACCCGCCAGCGCACCAATGTTTCCAAGTCCGAGCACCGCCGTACCGTTGGACAGTACCGCAACCAGGTTACCCTTGTTGGTGTAGTCATAGACCGCATCGGGATTTTCTTCAATCACACGACACGGCTCCGCTACACCCGGTGTATAGGCAAGAGACAGATCCTTCGACGTTTCGCACGGTTTGCACGGGGTGACTTCCAGTTTACCTTTCCGCCCGTCCCCGTGATAGGAAAGTGCATCTTCGCGCAAGCCCATGTTTTTTCTCCTCACTGATTATTGCAAAATTATTGTAGCGCATCGCTTTTGCTTTTCAACCGTATTTACCTTGAAGGCCCTGATGCCGTCCTTTAGAATGAACCCACGGATATCGACATCCGGAACAGACCAGTAACAGGAAGGTGGTTCCGGTGAATCTACAGCCAATGAATTGATGCTTTGGAGGATATTGTGAATCAGCAGACCCTGGACAACCTGGGGGCAAAAGCCCACGGATTCAGACGCCAGATTGTCGACATGGTGTACAAGGCGCGATCCGGCCATCCCGGCGGATCCCTGTCCATCATCGATGTGTTGACCTACCTGTTTTTCCATGAAATGGACTATCCGCTGGAAGGACGGACACCCATGAATTCCGACCGCCTGGTCATGAGCAAGGGTCATGCCACACCGGCCTACTATGCCTGCCTGGCCGGAAAGGGGTTTTTCGATGTGTCCGAGCTGGACCGGTTCCGCCAGGTAGACTCCATCCTCCAGGGACATCCCGAAAACGAATATGTTCCCGGTGTGGACATCACCACCGGATCCCTGGGACAGGGTTTCCCCCAGGCAGTCGGTATGGCACTGGGCATGCGGCTGTCGGAATCCCCGAAACGCATTTATGCGATCCTGGGTGACGGTGAATGCCAGGAAGGCATCATCTGGGAAGCCGCCATGGCGGCCGGTCACTACAAGACGGCCAATCTCACCGTCATCGTGGACTTGAACGGACTGCAGATTGACGGCAACGTAAAGGATGTGATGGACGTGAGTCCGCTGGCCGACAAGTTCCGCGCATTCAATTTCCATGTCCAGGAGATTGACGGTCATGACTTCACCGCCATTCACCAGGCCGTCCAGACTGCCAAGACCATCACCAGCCAACCCCAGGCCATTATTGCCAGGACAATCAAGGGCAAGGGCGTATCGTTCATGGAAAACAACTATAAATTCCATGGTTCCCCGCCCAATGATGAGCAATATGAAATTGCCATGCGTGAGCTTGCCTGAATGAATAACCTGCTGATCGGCATCGCCGGCGGAACGGGTTCCGGCAAGACCTCGTTCGCCTATGAAATCATGAAACGGTTCAAGGATACCGAGATTGTTCTGATGGACCAGGATTCCTACTACCGGGACCTGGGGCATCTGCATCATGATCAACGGACCAGCATCAACTTTGACCATCCCAATTCGGTGGACATTGATCTGTTGGCGGAACACCTGCGCGACCTGAAACAGGGCAAAACCATCCGTAAACCGGTGTATAACTTTGTCACCCATACGCGCGAGCCTGGAGAATACCAGGCAATCGAGCCGCGTAAAGTCATCATCGTGGAAGGGATTCTCATCTTCTGGATTGCAGAAATCCGTGAACTGATTGATATCAAGCTGTTCGTGGATACCGACGCCGATGTCCGGGTTCTGCGCCGGATTGTCCGGGACATTCATGAACGGGGACGGGAACTGCAGGGCATCATCGACCAGTATCTGAACCAGGTCAAACTGATGCATGAAGAATTTGTCGAACCATCCAAGCGCTGGGCGGACCTGATAATTCCCGAAGGCGCACACAATACGACAGCGATTGAATTCGTCTGCCACCGGATTCAATCCCTGCTCACGGAGTAACGAACATGGAAAAGAAAGCCACACGCGTTGCCTATGGAGAAACCCTGGTTGAGCTGGGTCGGGAGAATCCCGACATTGTTGCACTGGACGCGGACCTGTCCGGATCCACCAAAACAGCCATGTTTGCAAAGGAGTTTCCCGATCGCTTCTTCAACATGGGAATCGCCGAACAGAACATGATCAACACCGCGGCAGGCCTGGCGTCTACCGGAAAGATTCCATTTGCCAGTTCCTTTGCGGTATTTGCTACCGGACGGGCCTGGGAAATGATCCGTCAATCCGTATGCCTGGGCGAACAGAATGTGAAGGTCGTGGCCACCCATGCAGGCGTAACCGTCGGTGAAGACGGGGCCACCCACCAGGCGTTGGAAGATATTGCCATCACCCGTGTGCTGCCCAATATCACGGTAATCGTACCGGCGGATTATTATGAGGCCCGTGCCGCCGTTCGGTTCGCCGCGGCATACAAGGGTCCGGTCTACATCCGGCTGTCCCGTTCCGAAACACCGGTGGTGTTTGATGAAACGGTCACTTTTGAACATGGGAAAGCCCGTATCTTAAGAAACGGGAAAGACCTGTCCCTGTTTGCCTGCGGGGTGATGGTCGGTGAGGCACTTGCCGCGGCGGATATGCTGGCCGAAAACGGAATTGAGGCCGAGGTAATTAACGTATCCACGTTGAAACCGCTGGACACCGACACCATTGTCCAGTCCGTTTCCCGTACTGGACGGGCGGTTACCGTAGAAGAGCACAACATTATCGGTGGACTGGGATCGGCCGTGGCGGAGACCCTGGCGGAACACCATCCGGCCCCGTTGAAACGGATCGGCGTGGTGGAACGGTTCGGTCGGTCGGGCAAAGGCGGAGACCTCCTGGAACTGTTCGGATTAACCGGCAAACAGATTGCGGCAGACTGTATCGCGTTCACCAAGAACCAGTAGCAGCAACACCGGACCCACGGGGGTTACATGATCAACTTCTTTCACGTAACCAAGAACTATGACAAGGCCAACCGGGCACTTCACGAGGTCAACGTGTCCATCGGAAAAGGTGAGTTCGTGTTCCTCACCGGTCCCAGTGGTGCCGGCAAAACCACCTTTCTGAAAATGATTTTCCGGGAGGAATTGCCCAGTACCGGCCGCGTAATGGTAAATAATCGGAACACCATCTCCCTGGCCCGACGGGATATTCCGGATTTCCGCAAGAAAATCGGCGTGGTGTTCCAGAATTTCCGTCTGCTGGAAAACCGGACCGTGTTCGAAAATATCACCTTCATTCTCAAGGTCCTGGGCTACCCGGCTTCCTTCGTCCGGGACCGGGCGTTCTACGTATTGAAACTGGTGGGACTTCAGCACCGGTTCAATGATTTCCCCCGCCAGTTGTCCGGCGGTGAACAACAACGGATCACATTGGCCCGGGCACTGGTCAATGAACCGTTGATTCTCCTGGCCGATGAACCCACGGGCAACCTGGACCCGGAATTGTCGATTGAGATCATGAACCTTTTTGAACGGATCAACAGCCGGGGTACCACGGTGGTGATCGCCACACATGACCGGGACATGATCCAGCGAATGCGCAAACGAACCCTCCAACTGGACCGGGGGCACCTGACGGAGCGTGCACTGTGAAGTTCTTCAACGATATCCTGTTTTTCATTCGGGAAGGCTGGATGAATTTCTCCCGGTCGCGGCTGTTGAGTGTTTTCTCCATCATCATCATCGCCATTTCCATGGCCATTATCACGGTGTTTTCTTCCGTTTTCTTCAACATCGACCAGTATCTCAAACGCCTGGAACAACAACCCGTCTATTCCCTGTTCCTCACCCGGGATGCCACCATCAAGGAGGGCACGGATCTGGCCGCCTACCTGGAAACGGTGGATGGTGTATCGGACGTGCTGGTGGTTTCACCGGAAGAAGGGCTGGAACGACTGGCGCGCCGGTTCCCGCTCGCAGGAAGGATCAACCGGACACTGGACGACAATCCGCTGCCCATCACCATCCGTCTCCGGATCGAACCGGAATCCCTGGTGGACGTCCGCGAAATCCTGGAACAGACCTCCATCGTGGACACCCTGTATTCGCCCAATTTTTTCCTGGACCAGTTGAAATCCATGACGGCAGCCGTCACCGCATTTATCGCCCTGATTGCGGCCATCCTGGTACTGGCTTCCGTCTTTACCATTTACAACGTGATCCGGATCAATATCCTGGCACGGAAAACAGATATTGAAATCATGCAGCTGGTGGGTGCGGACATGGTATACATCCGGATGCCGTTTGCCGTAGAGGGCTTCCTCCAGGGACTGGCTGGCGGCGTCCTGGGCGCCATGCTCGGTCATTTTCTGGTGATGATCATCCGTGCCCAATACCTGGACCGTTTCGCCTACCTGCCGTTCCTGACCCGTCTGGAATCGTTGCCTGTGGGCCACCTGCTGGCGCTGGTTGTTCTCTCCATCCTGTTTGGCCTGTTGGGCAGTATCCTGGCCGCTTCCCGGGTGGATTATGTCTAGACCGGCACTGACAATATTTCACGCACCCTGACAAATTTTGTCACCCATCCCCGCACATAATCGATCCATTCTGTTTATTTTCTTAGCGATAGACTTTCGGCATAATTCCTGCTTGTTATCCGGTCAACAAAGAACATCCGGGAGGGAATGCATGAATTGTCAACGGCTTTCAGGGGAACCCGCAAAGGGGTTCACGCTGATTGAACTGCTGATTGTGGTGGCCATTATCGGGATCCTGGCCGCGCTGGCCATTCCCGGCTATGTGGGTGCGCAACGACGGGCCAAGGCAAACGCGGTCCGGGAAAACGCCGCCAATGCCGCGAAGGAACTCTTATTGTGGATGTCCGCGGGTCGGGCCATGGACCCCAATGACACCTATGCCGACACATCCGGTGATGGTGTCACCACGGATGTGCAGGGCATGACCGCGGGCGAACTGGTCACCGAGATGGTGGACAACCATGCGAATTATTCTGTTATCACCAACCCGTATGACACCACGTTGCCCCTGTTTGTACAGGGTGCTTCCGCCAATGTCCCGGGTACGGTATACCTGAACGCTGTATCCAACCGGACCATTCTCATCATCGGCATTGCCTCGGCAGCCAACGGCACACCGCTGGAAGTCTACCGTCAGACCGTGTCCACAGAGTAGTGAACAACGGCACCCGCATCCGGTGATTGCGCAGATCCGCTCCAGACGGTACGATAAGGGACAGACAGTATCCGGAAGGAAACAGGTTGCCCATGTCCTATGTCCATCTTCATCAGACAGGTGAATTGAAAAAGCGTGCCGACCACCTGGCGGCACGATATGCATGTTGCGACCTGTGTCCCCATCACTGCACCGTGGACAGGACCCGGGGAGAGCGCGGCAACTGTGGCGCTTCTGACCACATGCGGATTGCTTCGGTTTCCCGGCATTTTGGAGAAGAGGCCCCCATATCGGGGAACAGCGGTTCCGGCACCATCTTCTTCAGCCATTGTCCGCTTCATTGCATCTATTGCCAGAACAGCGATATCAGCCAGAACGCAGCCGGACAGATCGTACCAACGAAGGAACTGGCCGGTCATATGCTGGATCTGCAGGCCAGTGGTGTACACAACATCAACCTGGTTACCCCGACCCACTATGTGCCGGGGATTCTCCAGTCGCTGGTGCTGGCCGCAGAAGCCGGACTCTGCATCCCCATCGTCTACAATTCATCCGGATGGGAAAGTCTCGAAATCCTGCAGCAGCTGGACGGCATCGTGGACATTTATATGCCCGATTGCAAGTACAGTGATCCGGTACTGGCCGGTCAATTGTCAGGCGCCACGGGATATCCCGAACTTATCGGTGCGGTTCTCCGGGAAATGGTGCGCCAGGTGGGGCCGTTACACTGCAATACCGACGGGGTGGCACAATCGGGAACGCTGGTCCGTCACCTGATCCTGCCGGGAAACCTGGACAACACCGCCGGTGTGATCGATCTGCTGGAAACCCACGCACCGGAAGCAACCCTTTCCATCCTCAGCCAGTATCATCCGGCACACCGGGCACTGTTGCGGCAGGATGACCTGTCACGTTTCGTAGACCGGGAAGAACGCCTCGCGGTATCAGAACGCCTGGAGCGGTCACCCTTGTCGGTCATCCGCCAATGGCACTAGAAAAGAAACGGGACGGAATAATCCGTCCCGAATCATATGCATGCTGCAAACACCACTTAAACCGTCAAAGGCGCCTTTTCATACCGCTTCATGAACCGGGCCAGCAGATACAGGCCGACCAGCAGCATGATCAATCCACCCAGCCCCCCTGTCAACGTATATCCGAAATGGAGCAGACCGGAACGGGTGAAATAACGGGCCAACGGGAATGCCAGGCCGAAAATGAACGCATACGCATAGAGCCGCGGAAATCCCAGCAGGTACGCGGCCAGGATCGCAAACAGAAACTGCATGCCGCCAAACATCAGTGTCGGCACATCCAACGCGCTGCCCGGTTTGATGATGATCCAGCCCTTCACTGTGAGAAAGAACATCACCAGTCCGCCCACAAATGAAATGGTCAGGCAGATGGCCATCACTGCCAATCGACGTTTTCGTTTTTCACCAAACCGGACACGGCCCAGCCTGGGGACCGTGATAAAGCGCTTGCCAATGAGCAGAATGGCGATTGCCGCCGCGTAGACCAGCAGGGAATACACAGACAGGTCCGGCATCAGCTGCAGATCCCGGAACCCCATTTCCTCCACAATCTTCGGTATGAAAATACCCAGCATCAGCAGACCCAGGTACATGTCCCAGAATCCGTCTTCCTGTACCGAACGATATGCCTTTTTTTCCAGTTCTTTCAATTGCTTATTCATCACTTACTCCCCCCCGTTGTTCCCTGCAAGCCGTCCAGCAACGCCTGCATCTGGTTACGATACTGATCCATCGCTTCCCGGCCCTGTTCCGTCAGTTTCAACATGGTATGCGGCCGTTTCCCGACAAATTCTTTTTGAATATCCACATGCCCTGCCTCTTCCAGTTTCGTGAGATGGGAAGACAGGTTTCCCTGGGTCAGCCCCGTCTGCCGCATCAGGAACAGGAAATCCGCGGACTCCAGCACATACAGGGTGGCCAGGATCATCAACCGGGCCGGCTCATGGACCAGCTTGTCAATATCGGCCAGTTGTTGAACCGTGCCCGCCGGATTATCCGTTCTGGACATGACACGCCCCCTCATCCGGAATCGGGTTTTCTCTCAAGAATCGCACCAGGATAACGGTTCCGGTGACAAACGCAATCGAGCCGGCAATCACAAACACATACGGAAACCGAAGCAGATCCAACCGGCAACCCACACTCAAGACCAGTAGCAGCAGCCCGTAGCCCACGAAACGCCGGGTTCCCATCAGGACGCCCCCGGTCATTACCAACGCACCCAGGAAACCACCCACAATCAGTTCCAGGTTCACCTGGAGAAACGCATCCAGACGGGGATAACGCTCGTGAAGGATGATCAGGAACAGCAGGGCCACCACCATCAGGATAATAAGCACCTGCACCGTCAATCGGACCAACTTCACCGGACGGGATGGCCGGAAGCTGACCAACCCCATCCGGGGCACGCTGACGCGGTCCTTGATCCACTTGAAAAACATGGCCGGCAACCATGCTGCCAACATCGCGTGACTGACATTGAACAGCATCAGGATGCCGGCTGCCAGGACACTGAACCCCATCAAGGTATCGGCAATGCCGTCCCCGTTCCAGGTCATCATGGCCTTTCGTTCCATCCTGGTAACATCCAGTTCTTTCATATTCTCAACCCCCTTGCAGAAAGTTTGTCATGCGCTTTGGTTTGCGCTACAAACTATACTGTGAATATATGCCGGTTGTTCAAGTTTGTCAAATGGTTTACCACAACTATTCTTGTTCCATTTTTTTATGTGTAACTTACAGGGATGCGACTTCCCCGCGCCGACGCCGAGATTCCCGGATCGATTTACCAACACCCCGGAACGACCTGCCACTCCAACTGCCCCCTGCGTCCGATTCCGGGAAATCCACCCTCGAGCCGATCGGGTCAACTTGTGTTTTATCCTTCAATCTGGGATAATAATGCACCCGAATCAATCCAACCTGACAGAGGAGCTGTATGCCGGAACTCAGCTGGTATTACCCAGATAATCCAAAAGCATTGCGTGATCTGCTGGCCCAACCGGAAATTGTCCCCCATGGGGGGGGTACCGGCCTGTTGAAACGAGACCTTTCCCGTATCAGCGGCATCATTGACCTGTCCCAATTGCCCTATCGGGATATTCATGTGGACAACCGATTGATCCGTCTCGGCGCCATGGCAACGTATTGTGACGTCATTCAGTCTTTGAAGACGGAAAGCCCCGACCACATCCTGGTTCAGGCACTGCAGGGTGCCGCCTCCACGCCGTTGCGGAACCGGATTACCGTCGGCGGCAGCGTAGCCGGTTTCCCGGTCTGGTCCGACCTGATGGGTCCACTCCTGGCACTGGATGCGGAAGTGACCGTGATGGGCGCTGTTGACGATACCGTACCCATCCGGGACTATGTGAATGACCCCACACTGCGAAAACACACCATGATCACCACGGTTTCGCTGCCCAACCGTCCCCATGCCTGTTTCTATCATCGGGAAACCCGGACCCGGGTGGACTATCCCGCTTTCACGGTGACCATCGTGATCGAATCCGAAGGCGATACCATTTCAGTTGCGAAAATCGTCATCGTGGGCACATCGGACAAGTATGTATTCCTGGACGATCTGGCAGCCACCCTCCTCAACACACCGCTTCGGGAACTCCACGCTATCACTGTTGACCTGCCGGAATCCGTGTCGTTCCCCAATCGAAAACATGGCTCCGCAGATTACCTGAAACAGATGGCCTGCGTTGCGTTGCGCCGTGGCATCCATGCTTTGGCCGGAGGTGAGAAATGAAAGCGAAACTCGTTGTAAACGGACTTCCAGTTACCGTCAAGTTCTCACCTGACGCCACCCTCCTCCACGTTTTGCGGGACCATGGCTTCACCGAGGTAAAATCCGGATGCGAGGACGGGGAATGCGGTGCCTGCCTGGTGCTGTTGGACGGCAAACCGGTCAACTCCTGCCAGGTACTGATGGGATCCGCCATGGGTGCCCGGGTTACAACCGTCAAGGGCCTACCCGATGATCAACGCCATCCGATCCAGGAAGCGTTCATGGATGCCGGCGCCGTTCAATGCGGCTTCTGCACACCGGGAATGATTCTGGCTGCCTATTCGTTGCTGCAACAGAATCCCGCACCCACCCGTGAAGATGTGCATCGGGCCCTGGATGGCAATCTCTGCCGGTGCACCGGATATGTGAAAATCATCGATGCGGTGCTCCTTGCCGTGGAAAGGATGGCATCCCATGCGTGACTTCAAAACCATCGGGAAACCGGTCCGCAAAGTGGATGCCGTTTCGTTGATCAAGGGCAACGCCCGTTTTACGGACGACTTTCCGTTGAAAGACCCCCTGTACCTGGGGATTCTTTACTCCCCCCATGCACACGCCGAGATCCTGTCGATTGACACCGAACAGGCCCTGGCCATCCCCGGCATCGTGGATGTATATCACCACGGCAACGTGGTATCCGAACTCCATACCACGGCCGGTCAGGGATTTCCCGAACCGTCACCTTATGACACCGCCGTTTTCAACAAGCGTGTACGGTTCGTCGGCGACCGGGTCGCCCTGGTGGCCGCGGAAACTCCCCGGGCGCTGAAACTCGCCCTGGATCGGATCCAGGTGGAATACAACATCCTGGAACCCCTGTTTGACGCCGAAAAAGCCATGGACGATGATGCGCCGCGAATCCATGGAGAGGATGCGTATGCGCCCATTCCGGTTGTCTACGAGCCGAAACGGAACCTGGCCGCCCAGGTGGAAATCGGTTTCGGTGACATGGATGCCGGCTTTGAAGCCGCCGACACCGTCCTGGAGCATACGTTCAACACCCAGTATGCCGCACACTGTGCCATTGAGCCGCACACAGCAGCTGCTTACCTGGATGAACATGACCGTCTCACGATTATCACAGCCACCCAGGTGCCCTTCCACGCACGGCGGATCGTCAGCCGTTCGCTGGATATACCGCTGCGGAAGATCCGGGTGATCAAGCCCCGTATCGGGGGCGGTTTCGGGGGGAAACAGGAAGTTTTCCTGGAGCAACTGGTGGCACTGGTAACCTGGAAGACCGGACGCGCCTGCCGCCTGGCACTGACCCGGCCCGAGGTGTTCATTTCTTCCCGCACCCGCCATCCCATGCGGGTCCGGTTGAAAACCGGGTTCAAGAAGGACGGCACCATCACCGCCATGGAAATGGACGCCTTAATGAACTCCGGTGCCTACGGATCCCATGCCCTGACCGTGCTCAGCAACTGCGGGGCAAAGGTACTGCCCCTGTTCAACAAGATTGAGAACATTCATTTCATGGGCCGCACGGTATACACCAACCTGCCGGTGGGCGGGGCATATCGCGGTTATGGCGCCACCCAGGGTTATTTTGCCTACAACCAGCACCTGGACATGATTGCCCGGGCGGCCGGGATCGACCTGATTGACTACGTCAAGCAATGGCATATCCGGGAAGGGGAAACCTCCCCGGTATTCAAGGCACTGGGCGAAGGAACCGAAGGGGTCACCCAGATCATCAAATCCTGCAAACTGGATGAATGCATGGACAAGGGTGCCGAAGCGGTTAACTGGCATGAAATCCGGGACAAGCGTATTGAAGTACGGCCGGGTGTTTTCCGCGGTGTCGGCATGTGTGTGGCCATGCAGGGGTCCGGTATTCCCCGGATCGATATGGGCAGTGCCCACATGAAAATGAACGATGACGGATCCTTCAACCTCTATGTCGGTGCAACCGATATCGGCACCGGATCGGATACCATCCTGGCCCAGATCGCAGCCGAAACACTGGGCGTTGGCGTAGACCGGATGATCGTCCTGTCTTCGGATACCGACCTCACCCCGTTTGATGTGGGTGCCTACGCCTCCTCCACGACCTACATCTCCGGCGGCGCGGTGGCCAAGTGTGCCGAGAAGATGAAAGAACAGATCCTCCAGGTTGCCTGTGCCATGAAGCACTGGGAACCGGACGGGCTGCAACTGGCCAATGACGCAGTCATCCATCCGAACGGGGAACAGGTCTCGCTGGCAGAAGTCTGCACGTATGCCCTGTACACACATGACCAGTTCCAGATCCAGGCATCGGCATCCCACGTGTCGGATGAATCACCCGCACCGTTTATCGCCCAGTTTGCGGACGTGGAAGTGGACACCCATACCGGCCGGATCACGGTCATGAAATTTGTCTCTGCTGCCGACTGTGGACAACCGTTGAACCCCCAGCTGGCGGAAGGTCAGATTGAAGGTGCAGTGGTCAACGGACTCTCCTATGCCCTGACCGAAGAATATCTCTTTGACCGGAAGGGTCGCATGACCAATCCGCGATTCTGGGATTTCAAGATCTACACGACCATGGATTTGCCCGAAATGGTTACCATCCTGGCGGATTCTTATGAAGAAACCGGTCCCTATGGCGCCAAGTCCATCGGGGAAATCGCCATTAACGGACCCATTCCGGCCATTGCCAATGCCGTGTTCGACGCGGTAGGCGTCCGGCTCTTTGAAACACCGTATACGCCCGAACGGGTCCTGAACCGTCTCCGCGAGGAAGGGGTTTCCCCCACGGACTGAAACTGAAAAGCAGACGGCAGGCAGTTCCAGCCGGCTCATTTCCCCGGTGGCAACCAAATGGCGGCTGGGGTAGAATGAAGTTTACATTTTTGGTCGACTTGCCGTCCAATCGGATGACTTGAAATCAGCAGGAGTTTGTATGACAGATCGTATGCACATTCGATCCACCGGGTCGTTGTTACGGTGGACACTGGCAGAATATTCCAGGCAGCAGACCATATTCGGCATCCCCGAAAAACGGTTTGTCCGCTGCAATGATACGGGACTGACATTTTTCGGTGAACCGGCACGGTTACCGCTGGGGCCCGCCGCGGGACCTCATACCCAGCTGGCCCAGAACATCGCGGCAGCTTATCTCACCGGCGGACGCTATTTTGAACTGAAAACCGTTCAGAAGCTGGACGCCCTGGAATTCGACAAACCCTGCATTGACGCGGCGGACGAAGCCTACAACACCGAGTGGTCCACCGAGCTGACGCTGGCGGAAGCCCACCATGAATATGTTTCCGCGTGGCTGCTGCTCCATGCACTGAACCACCTGTTCAAGCTGGATGCCGGTGATCGGGGTTTCCTGTTTAACATGAGTGTCGGGTATGATCTGGCGGGTATCCAGACCGCGCCCATGGACCGGTTCATCAACGGCATGCTGGACGCCGGCGATACGGAAGCCTGGCGCTCCGCTATGACCAGTATCCGTACCATGGTCACCGATCCTGCGGTCTGGGAGACCGTTCCCCCGGAAATGACAGACCGGTTTGACACCCTGGAACAGTTCATGGATCGGGTATCACCGCGGATTTCGGGATCTGTCACCCTTTCCACCATGCATGGATGTCCACCCGAAGAAATCGAATCCATTGCCCGCTACCTGATGACCGAAAAGAACATCCATACATACGTCAAGCTGAACCCGACCCTGCTGGGTTATGAAGCGGTCCGCGCGATTCTGGACACCACGGGCTTTACCCGGATCAGCCTGGATCCGAACGGTTTCGAAAAGGACCTTCAGTGGCGGGACGCCGTTCCCATGCTGAAACGGCTCCGCGAAACCGCCGCCGAGGCGGGTCTCTCTTTCGGCGTCAAGCTGTCCAACACGCTGGCGGTCCACAACCAGGACGACACCCTGCCCGGCAACGAAAAATACATGTCCGGCCGGGCATTGTTTCCCATCACCATCCGCCTGGCAAAGGAAATTGCGGACACATTCGGTGACCAGTTGCCCATCTCCTATTCCGGCGGCGCAACCGCCTTCAACGTGACTGACCTGGTCCATGCCGGTATCCGTCCGGTTACCCTGGCAACCGACCTGCTGAAACCGGGCGGTTATCTGCGACTGGCCGCCATGGCGGATAAGCTTCTGGAAACAAGACCGGATCTCAACGCATCCATCAACCCCGAACGAATCAGCGAACTGGCTTCATCCGCACTCCAGGACGAACGGTATGCCTGCTCCGGCCGACCGGAAGGTTCCGTTCATATAGACGAACAGCTGCCCCTGACCGATTGTTTCGTGGCACCCTGCATGAACGCCTGTCCCATTCACCAGGACGTGCCGGACTACATCCGCCTGGTAGGTGAAGGTCGGTTTGAAGACGCCCTGGCACTGATTTACAGCAAAAACCCCCTTCCCCATATCACCGGGTATATCTGTGACCACCAGTGCATGTTCCATTGCACCCGCCTGGATTATGATGAAAGCGTTAACATCCGGGAATTGAAGCGGATTGCCGCGGAGAAGGGATATGACCGCTATATCCGCAGACCCCATGGAATCTCTGCCCCCGATGCCGACCAGGTGGCGGTCATCGGTGCCGGTCCTGCCGGCCTGGCCACGGCCTATTTTCTGGCCCGAAAGGGGCTGCAGGTCACGAT
>CAZDKZ010000057.1:0-16747 GCA_964506215.1 uncultured Holophagae bacterium | reverse complement strand
CGGAAGCGAACAATGGATTCATCATCAACCGGATAAAACGATACGTTGATGGTGACCTTTTTCGATACTTTGTCGCTGGTTACTTTTTCCGGGGCCATCAGGTCGGGCGCAACCCGGTATGCTGGCTGGAAGATCCCTTTCCAGCGAATGCCGGGCAGATCCAACCGCTGCACCGTGGTGTCCGATGCCAGCACAATGTAGGCGTGGTCCGGAATATAGTCCAGGACCTGGAGCCCCAGTGACGCCAGGTTCTGCCGGTCTCGCATGCTGGTCGGTCTGTCAAACTGGACAACATGGAGCCGGGGTTCTCCGGCAGGGTAGGCGGAAATCGTGTATTCAGACGATTTCACACCCTTTCCCGTTCTCGTTACTGGATCAAATGATCCCTGCTTCAATCGCAACTGGATGCCGCCGGCGAATACAACACCGGTAACCAGCATCGCCATGAATGCAACAACTATGCGTTTCATGGAACCTCCAGTATATTTTTTAGATTGAAAGATGCAGAAACGAGACGGAATTGTGATTCACGTCGCTGACGTTTCCTCCCCCACCTTTACAACCCATTCGTGACTGTTTCGTGCGTTTGACCCTTCCTTGTTCCTGTGTTCCGGGAACTGGAGTTGGATTTTCCTCATGAAAGTATGTTGGTGCTATGATTCATGGGCCAAACCTTCCTGACTTTCAGGATAGCTGGCTGGAGTTGATGGACTCCACCAGACCATCAATAAGAGATTACAAGTTTTATACCATTTTGGGAAACCGAGTGCTAAGTATATGAAAAAAAACAAAATATCAAGAGAAAGAACTTGCTTAATCAACCAGGACGCTGACAAATTTTGTCATGCTCGTCCACTTATTGTAAGCAATTGAAGATATGATAGCACAGAAATGGTTCTCAATTGCAACAGAAATCATTGAGATATCTATAGAATTTGTGGATTACAAAACAGCAGGAAAGTCTAAGTTGTTTACACTTCTGGTGGTATTTCTGGCCCCGAAACACGTGATGTCAACAAAAAGACATTATGCGGGTTGACGATTTGATTTTCGAATCTGCCAACAGGGACGTGTCAGCCACAGGTTTGCCCCGATCCGGCCGATGATAAAACCCGTTGCCGCAGCAGTCGCGCCCACCAGGTGGAAGTAACGTGTGCTGAGCCACAGGGTCAGGATGATGCCGCAGACTTCAATGGCTGTTGCCCAGCTGATGGGTGCGGTTTTATTTGCTTTTACCAGGATGGCACGCTGGAAGGAAATCAGGACGGAGAACGTGGGCATCAACAGGAGAATCCGTGCCGGTGTCAGGGCGAATGCGGCCAATTGCTCCGAAAGTCCGGATACGGTATGAAACCAGAACCCGGAGAGCGGTGTCCAGACCACCAGCCCCAGCCCGGCCAGAACCGCCAGGGACAACGTAAATGCAAATTGCCGGATCTGCCGATAACTGTGTTCTTCCCGGTCCATCAATGCAATGCCGACTTCCTGGAATGAGAGGCCCATGCTTCGGAAGATGAACACCAGGGAGTTGACGACGGGCAGTACGGCCAGCGACTCCACCGGATATCGACTGTGCCCCATGAAAAATGTTACCAGCGGCTGAACGCCCAACGAGAGTATGGAAGTCATGGCCAGCGGCCAATAGAAACGTAGAATGCCTTTGTATGAGAGCGTGTGGGCATCGTCTCCAGCCTGTCGGGTGAGTTTGTGGATCAGTTGACGGGCCATCTGCCGGGTGGCGATGGCTTCCAGGGTTACACCCACCGACAGCGCGGAAGCCCCGACCCAGGCGCCGGGCAGCCGCTGGTCCAGGTAGAGCACGATGCCGGTTGCGGACATGGCAGCGAGACGGATAACGGTACCGTAAGCGACACGCCGGGTTCGGTTTCCGGTAATCAGAATGCCCTGGTAGAAACGACGGAACCCGATGGCGGCCGGCCATGGCAGCAGCAGAACAGAGGCCCCGTATGTCAAGTCCGCGATGGGGGTCGGCAATCCGATCAGCGTTTCCGCGACAAACCGGAACACGGGGGGGGTGAGACCGATCAGCATGGCCACCGTGATGCCCAGGTTCAGGAGAAATGTAAAATTCCGGAGCTTGTAGTAGGTCTGGCGGTTCTTCACCAGGGCGGTGGACGCAGACATGATCATGATGATGGGCGCTTCCACAATCAGCGCGAAGGAGAAAGCCACGCCGTAGGCCGCCAGGTTGAACTTGGCATCAGCCAGGCGGGCGATGACCGCGGCAAGGAACGGTCCTTCCACCGACATCATGAGCCAGGTGGCGGCCAGCGGTGCCCAGAATCGAAATATGGTTGCCTGTGTCAATCGTTTGTCCATCACGGTGGGGAGCTTAGCACAGAACAGCCTGTGCCGGTGGAGAACATGAACAAAACGAATTTTGTTGCGAAAAACACTTGCGACCGGACGCCGTTCGGGTGAAAATAGAATAGCTCTTTAATCCGGTACCGTGATGCCGGAAAGAGGTGGGAATGAAACAGACTGCTACCGACAAAATCAAAATTCAGTTAACCAGGAGACCGGTGTTGCCGGTCTTTTTTTTGTGAACCGGGAGGTTCTATGTCCAATGAAAAGATGTTGATGGACGCGGAAACAATGGAGCGGACGATCAAACGGATCACCCATGAGATTCTCGAGATGACCGGGGGATGCGAGGATCTGCTGCTGATTGGTATCCGCACGCGGGGCGACCATATTGCCAAGCGGGTAGCGGAGTATGTCCAGGAATTTGAAGGTGTGCGGGTCCCGGTAGGCCTGCTGGACATTACATTGTACCGGGATGACCTGATCACCAACGTGGCCAACGCCTACCTGAAGGAGACCGAGATTCCGTTCCCGGTCACCAACAAGAAGGTGGTTCTCATTGACGATGTGCTGTATACCGGTCGCACGGTACGGGCGGCAATTGAAGGTATCCTGGATTTCGGCAGACCCCGGTACATCCGCCTTGCCGTGCTGGTAGACCGCGGTCACCGGGAACTGCCCATCCGGGCTGATGTTGTTGGCAAGAACCTGCCCACCTCCGCCGATGAACTGGTGCAGGTCCATGTGAAAGAAGAAGACGGCGAGGACAATGTCCTGCTGATGAAACGGGATTGAGGTAGACCATGTTCAACCACAAACATCTGCTGGGAATCGAGCCGCTGGACCAGGAAGACATTCTCCAGATCCTGGATGGCGCAAAAATTTTCAAGGAACTGTGCTCGGGCAACAACAAGAAATTTCCCGCACTGCGGGGCAAGCTCATCTTGAACCTGTTCATGGAGAATTCCACCCGGACACGGTCCTCTTTTGAGATTGCGGAAAAACGATTGGGTGCGGATATCCTGAACTTTTCCGCGTCTTCCAGTTCCCTGTCCAAGGGCGAATCGTTCTATGACACGATCAAGACCATGGAATCCATGGAACCGCAGATTGTTGTTATGCGGCACGGCTCTCCGGGTTCGGCCAAGTTTATTGCGGACAACATGGATGCCTCCATCGTCAGTGGGGGGGACGGGGCGCACGAACATCCGACACAGGCACTGCTGGACGCGTTCACCATCCGGGAAAAACTGGGTACACTGACCGGTTTGAAGATTGTCATTGCCGGGGACATTACCCATTCCCGTGTGGTGCGTTCCAACATTCACCTGCTGCACAAGATGGGGAATGACGTGGTATTGTCCGGTCCACCCACACTGATTCCGCCGGAAGTGGAGAAACTGGGTGCACGGGTGGAATATGATTTTGAAACGGCGATTACCGACGCGGACGCAGTGATGATGCTCCGGATCCAGCAGGAACGACAGAAGGAATCGTTCTTTCCGTCCCTGGAAGAATTCAACATGTTGTACGGCTTGAGTACCGAACGATTGAAGCGGCTGAAAGAACGGGCCATTGTGCTGCATCCCGGACCCATCAACCGCGGTGTGGAAATCAACTCTCAGGTTGCGGACGGTCCCCGTTCAGTCATCCTGGAACAGGTCAGTAACGGCATTTCGATCCGGATGGCAGTGCTTTACCTGCTGGCAGGAGGAAGAATCAATGAAATTAATCATTAAGAATGGACGCGTGATCAATCCGGCTTCCGAAACTGACGCCATGCTGGACGTGCTGATCGAAGACGGTGTTGTCAGAGAGATTGGTGAAAATCTGGATCCGGCCGGTGTGGAACAGGTGATTGATGCAAAGGACATGGTCGTTGCGCCCGGTTTTGTGGACGTTCATGCTCACCTGCGGGAACCGGGAAATGAACGCGCAGAGACGATTGAGAGTGGCGCGCGGGCAGCCATGAACGGTGGATTTACCACGGTCACAGCCATGCCCAACACCAACCCCTGCATGGACAATGCGGCAATTGTTTCCCTGACGCTGGACAAGGCCAACCGGGCCGGTTATGCCAGGGTCTGTCCGGTGGGGGCCGTCAGTAAGAAACGGGAAGGAAAGGAGTTGGCTGCGATCGGTGAAATGGTCCAGGAAGGGATCGTGGCGGTTTCCGATGATGGATCCGCGGTTGCCACAGCGGAGCTGATGAAGAAAGCAATGGAATACTGCCTGCTGTTTGACATACCGGTGATGGAACATGCAGAAGACTGTTCCCTGACACGCAACGCGTGTATGAACGAAAGTGACATTTCCACCCGCATGGGGTTGAAAGGGATGCCGGGCGCTGCCGAGGACATTATTGTGGCCCGTGACATTATTTTGAACCGGCAGGTTGGCGGCTGGCTTCACGTCTCCCATCTGTCTACCCGGTACAGCCTCGATCTGGTCCGCGCGGCGCGGGCAAGAGGAGAGAAGGTGACCAGCGAGGTGACGCCCCATCACCTGTATTTCAACGACGAGGCGCTCCTGTCCTTTGATACCAACCTGATCATGAAGCCGCCCATTCGTCGGGAAGAAGACCGGAAAGCCATGGTTGAGGGTATCAAGGATGGTTCCATCGACTGTATTGCCGCAGACCATGCACCGCATCCCCATGAGCACAAGAATTGCGAGATTGATATCTGCGCGTTCGGCATCATCGGATTTGAAACGTCAATCGCGGTGACCCTGGAAACCCTGCTGCACCGGAATGATGTTCCGTTGAAACGGATCGTGGAATGCATGTCCACCAATCCGGCCGGGATCATCGGTCTGGAGGCGGACCGGTTGAAGGAAGGGAGTGTGGCTGACATTACGGTGTTCTCCCCCGACCGGACCGTGACCATAGATCCGGAACGGTTTCAAAGCCGGTCCCGGAACACGCCGTTTGGTGGCTTGACGTTCAAGGGTCGCCCGGAATATGCGATTCGTGGCTCCAGGGTCGTCAAGTGTGACGTGGGTGATTGAGAATACATCACCGTAAATAGAAAAAGGGGCGGTTATCCGCCCCTTTCTTTGTTGCAAATGTGAATGCCTGTCTCAGTTGGTTTCCGCTTCTTCCAGCGTAATGTTGTGATCCTGCAGCAATGTCCCCATGGCTTGTTTCAGTGAAATCAGGGCCTTCTGATAACTGACGCCGGCATTCAGCAGTGAGACGCGGGCCTGGGCCAGTTCCTCTTCCCGTTGCGATACCAGGAAGTTGGTGGACATCCCGTTGACGAATTTCTTCTTTTCAATTTCCAGGTTCTTTTCCCGCAGCTCCTGGGTCTTCTTTGCGGCTTCAATACTGCGCATGGAAGAATTCATGTTGCGGAATGCATCGCGGATACTATTGGTTACCTGGATGATGGTGTTTTCCAGCGCCAGTTCAGTACTGGAAACATTCAATTTGGCTCTCATGTATGCGGCGCGGTTGGCACGATTCTGAAGGGGATAGGATACGTTTATACCAATGGTAAAACTTTCGTTGTCCAGCGAAGTTGCCATATCGAAGGCATCACCAAGACTCCCCGGAAATACCACCATCTGACCGGTTGCGGGGTCAACCAGGGTTCTGAGGTTGTTACCGTCATAGGTCAGGGTACCGTAAAGGTTGACGGATGGCTTTTTCTTGTTTTTTCGATAGTCCAGCGTCAGTTCGGAAATGCCCAGGTCCAGCTTGGCCATGCGAACGGATGCATTCTGATTCATGGCCTTGTCAATACATGCCTGCTGGTCAAATGTCGCCGGCTCATAGCTGATTTCCGTTGCGGGAATAAATTCCACGGTCCATTCCTTCCGGTCCAGGTTCAGGATCTTTTTGATCTGGTCCTGGGCAGCATGGAGCAGGTTTTCCGCTGATACCAGGCGTTGACGGGCATCGGCCAGGTTGGCTTCGGCTTGCAGCTGATCCACGGGGGCCAGTGTCCCCACGTCAACTTTTTTCCGGGTGATTTCAAATTGATCCTTCGCAAGCTCCAGGCTTTCCTTGGCCACTTCAATGTTGCGGAAGCTGTAAGCCAGGTCCAGGTATGCCTGGTTGGTCAGTGCGATCAGGTTGTTGATGGAGTCCTTCAACAGTTCCAGTGACTTTTCACTCATCTTCCGGTTCAGGTTGATGGTGTACTCGACGTTGTTTTTTCCCCAACCGTTGAAAATCGGCTGATCCACCCGGAGCATAAAGGAGGATCCGTAGGTGGGATTCAACACGCTGAACTGGTAATCTTCGGCAGTCTTGTACTTGTAGTTGGTGGTGGAGAAGGTTACCAGCGCGCCGGAAGAGAATAACTGCTTTGCTGAAAGATACACATAGTCTTCAATTTCCGTAGTGGCGTCCAGCGTGGTTCGGGGAGCCCGGGTGCGGTCACTGTGCTGAGCGGTCAGATCCAACTGCAGGTCATAAATACCATAAGCGGAAAGAATGTCTGTCTGACTCTGTTCATAGGTGGTCCGTGAAATTTGAATATCCAGGTTATTTTTCAGGGCCTGTTCAATTGCACCGTCGAGGGTCAGTTCCTGCCGGTCCTGTCCAATCGAAAATTGCGTCATCAATAGAAGGGTGAAAAACCCCAACAGCTTCTTCATGATTCCTCCAGGTTTCCAATTTGTCCCATCAACGGGATTGTACGGGATGGAAGGCCCATTGTTTTGCGCAGAATGTAACAAAACGTATCAACGCCCCAGACCATACTTGATCAACTCTCCAATCCCGCGAAGCACAAGAGATACTGAATACTCGTTGGAAGTATTCACACTGTACGCATTGTACCGATAGCCGATCCGGAATCCGATGCAATCACGGAAATATTGAATCTGGAATTCCCGATAGCGGAAATCATCAAGCTTGAAGTCATAGTCCGCCCGGCCGTTGAGCGACCACCGTTCGGACAGGGGGACTGAAAAGGACCCCACCAGTGAATCTCTGCTCTCGTCTGTTTCATACACATGTGCCCGCAGCCAGGAGACGGAAAGATGATCTTTGAAACGGATTCCAACCAGTGCCCGGTCCAGATCGTTCAAGGCAGGGTCGTATCGCATGCTGACATTCACCCCCCAGTTTTCAAAGGGCAATTGCAGAAAACCGATAACGGGAGCCGTTTCATCCGACTGTTCCGGGTCATGAATATTGCGATAAAGGTTGTCGGAAATATTCCGGGTCACATACACACCACCGGTTCCGGAGCGATCACCAACGGTCCATGTGGATTCAAATCCCGCGCGCAGATTCCACCCGTCCGGATTCACATAATCAATGGTGTCGTGGATGTGTTCCGGATAAACCGTATCCGTGTTGGTATAGGCAACACCGGCAAACATCCGGAATCCATGGACAACATGTTTCCCTGTTCTTCTGAATTCCGGTGTTCGAATCAGCCATTCTCCCCGGAGAATGCCGTGGTTCTCCAGTCCGCTGTCCGTACCATAGGACCGGTATCCGGCAGAAATGTGCTGGGCCAGTGAGAATGATCCCAGCGGCAGGATATGGGTAATGGCCACATCAGCGGTTCCGCGATAATAGGATGAATCGGACTGTAGCGGATTATCGATGTGACGAACATCGGCCGATGCTGTAAGCAGGACGTTTCCGAACATCTGCGGACGCATGGTGATGTTCAGTGCGGGCAGTTGCTGAAACAGGAGGTCCTGGTCGGTGAACATCCGGTTGACACGGTCCGCGCCCACGGTCAGTCGATAGCGCGGTTGTACCAGGTCCAGCCAGAGGGCGGAATGGAAGTCCCGCATGGCAAGGTCATACTGGTGCATGGTGAAATCCCGGAAGATATCAAAATCACTGCCTTCCAGCGAACGGAGAGTCAAATGGGACCGGTTGCCGAAACCAAGGTCGTAGGACGCATCCACAAAAGAACGGTGGCTGTCGGTCAGCTTGTCATTAATGGCGTATCCATAAATCCGGCCAAACTCATCCTGTCGTTTGGCGATGCGGAATTCCAGTCCGTTTCCGGTACCCGCCTCTGCATAATGATCCAGGGTATAGGTCATGTCCATGGACGGTCCCAGCGGGATAAACAGGTCCTGGTTGTAATGAAATCCCAGCTTGGACGAGTTACCGATTTCCGGGATCAGCAGGCCCAGTGCGCGCTGGGTTTTTGCCGGGTAGATGAGACCGGGCAGGTAAAACCAGGAACGGTCACCGACCCGGAATGTCAGGTTTCTGAAAAATGCGTATCCTTCACGCCTGACATTGACCTCACTGGCGTTGAATGTCCAGTGTCGACAACAGTCCGGGCAGGTTGTCATGGCGGCCTGCACCAGTCGGAAACGGTCTTCGGGCAGGGCATGTATTTCCTTTGCGTCAAATGTAATGCCATCGGGAAGACGCAGTCGGCCGTTATGGACTACCGCCGTTTTGTCCGGAATATGGAACGTCATTGCGGTGCCGGAAATTTCCGATCCGTGTATCCGTACCTGGAGGTTACCTTCCGCTTCGATGATCTGTTTGTCACGGAAAATCCGGATCAGGTCTGCTGATACGGAGAAATTGTCCCCTGCCACAGTGGCGTTGCCGGAAAGTGTGACGATATTTCCGGTTGTATCGGTATCCACCCGGGATCCCTGGAGGTCCAGTTCCTGGGAAAATGAAATGCCGGAAAAAAGCAGCAGCAGGATGAAGATCAGTCTATTCAAGCACAACCACCTTTCGTTCGAGGGTATACGGGATGGAAAAAGATACCGGTTCAGCGCCCACGGCCAGGTTGTCCAGCTTGATGACGGCTGTTCTGGCCTTATCCCGGAAGTTTCTGAAGATCAGGTAGCCCTGGCAGTCACCGCCATCCGGGATGGGTGACATGAAATCCACCAGCAGGCCCTGGAAAATGTCCCTGAATTCTTCCGGCTTGTGAAGCTTGGACAGAATACGGTGGACTTCGTCATAGTTCAGTGGCTTTTTGAACTCCTTGCGGTCATTCAATGCAAAGAAGAAAATGGGATTCATCTCAACAGCCGCACCGGTTCGATTGCGGATTGTAATACGAAAATAGAAGAAGTAGATGTCCGGTTCCGCGCAGAAAACGGGAAACCGTCGGGCAAAGGGAATCCGGTCGATCTGTTCCAGTGTGACGGTGAGGCCTTTGGACGATACCACCACCCGGTTGTCCATAACAAAAGTCTGGGGATTTGCATCGGGAATAAACGTGTAGGTATACCGTTTTTCCTTGGAAAGGGCCGGGCAGCAGAGAAGCACCACGAGGATCAGAAACGTGATGCCATACACTTTTCTGATCATGGATCCACCTGGTCCATCAGTTTGCTGATGTCTTCGTCTTTTCCGACTACGGTCAGAACATGGTGTTCCTGGATAATGGTGTCGGTGTAGGGCAGGATGACCACATCAGACGGATTATCCCGGTTCTTCAATGCGATGACATATACATGGAAGCGTTTTCGCAGATCCAGTTGGATCAGGTTCTTGCCGATGAAGTCGGGCAGGGGCGGGATGTCCTTGATGCTGTGGCTGTCGGATAGCGGGAGAATGTCTGCCATATTCTTCTGCAACAGGTTTCTACCGGTCCGTTCCGCCATATCCCGCTCCGGAAAGACAATTTCGTGGGCACCGACAGCACGGAGAATCACTGCATGATCATCATTTACGGCCTTGGCAATGATCTTTCTGAAGCCCAACTGGTGGAGGTGAAGAACACAGAGAATGCTGGGTTCAATGTCCTCGCCGATACTGACCACGGCGGCGTCCAGGTCCCCGGGCAGCACTGTTTCCAGCACTTCCCTGTCCCGGACATCACCTTTGTAGGCATGGGTAACCAGGTGACCGATGGCATTGACCTGGTCCTGGTCCTGGTCAACAGCAATGACCTGCACCCCTCCCTTTGACAGATAGGTCGCAAGATGTGATCCAAACTGGCCCAGGCCGAGAACTGCTATCGATTTCATATTCGCTCCTATCCTATCATGATCTTTTCTTCCGGATAACCGATACCCGGCTGTTTTCGTCTGGATTTCAAGATCGATGTGACAACTGCCAACGGGCCGACCCGGCCCACAAACATGCTGCACATGATAATGATCTTCCCCATCAGTGTTAATCGCGGGGTTGCGCCCGTGGACAGGCCCACTGTCCCCAGTGCGGATACAATTTCAAACAGGAGGTCCTGGAATGCAGCCGGATCGGACTCCAGCACCCGGGTCTCTGTGTAGAGCAGGATCAGGAGACTGAACATGATCCACAGTGCTGCCAGACCGATCACGGCTTTGATCCGCTTGATGGATTCGGTTGCCAGCGTGCGTTGGAACAGTCGTTTCCGGGTCCGGCCTTTCAGCCAGTCTTTCCAGATGATAATGCTGCCGGCAAACGCCGTTGTTTTGATTCCGCCAGCTGTGGATCCGGGAGACCCCCCGATGAGCATCAGCAGCATCATGACCAGCATGACGGAGTGGGCCAGGTTACCGAAATGAATGGAATTGAAACCGGCTGTCCGGGTGGTGACCGATTGAAACAGCGCATCCAGGATGGTCAATTCAGGCATCCCCAGTTTGATCATTATGGTCCCAACGATAATGAGCAGAGCGGTTGATGCGACCACGGTCCGGGTATGCAATGACCAGCGTCCCGTATTCTGGCCGGCCAGGTGCTGACGGGCTTCCAGGTAAACCGGGTAGCCCAGTCCACCCCCCACAATCAGCAGCATGAAGGTGGTCAGTGTGGGCCAGGATGTGCGGAACGGCTCCAGGCTGGTGGCAGAGAGGGAGAAGCCAGCGTTGCAGAATGCCGAAACTGCGTGGAAGATGGCGTTAAAAACCCGGTCACCGGTGGCCATTTCCGGGCCCATCTGGAAGAAGAGCACAATCGAGCCGAATATTTCGAATGCAAACGTCAGTGTAA
The DNA here is from genome assembly GCA_964506215.1 of uncultured Holophagae bacterium. Taxonomy (GTDB): domain Bacteria; phylum Acidobacteriota; class Holophagae; order Thermotomaculales; family Thermotomaculaceae; genus CAZDKZ01. Next base: position 5,547 of record CAZDKZ010000057.1, on the reverse strand, counting down.
GGATGAACAACAACAGACTTTTCAGGGAGATACTCTCGGATTGAACCAGGAACGTGTTTCGGATGTTCAACCGGTTTCCCACGGAAATCTTGCGGCGGCTGATGGATGCGAAGATTGCAGCAAATGTCATGATGCCCAGGCCGCCGACCTGCATCAAGAACAGGATTGTCCAGTGACCGAAACGGGTAAATGCCGTGCCCGTGTCCACCACAACCAGCCCGGTGACACAGGTTGCAGAAGTGGCGGTGAAACAGGCGGTAATAAAGTTGATGGGTGTGCCGTTGGATGCGGCTGGGAGGAGCAACAGGCCCGTGCCTGCGAAAATCAACAGGGCAAAGCCAATAACCAGTGCTGTTTCCGGTCGTTCCCGCCAGAGACGAAACTGGAAAAGAAGTTGCTTCAACATGTGTCGATTCTATCACATGGCAACACCTTTGAAAATGATATAGAGACCGGAAAAAACGGCTCTTCAGCAGGCGTTGTGTGACGAATTGCCTGGACATGCCTGCAGGGGAAACCGGTTTTCAGGGGTTACCGTTAAACGGCTTCTGCTATACTGAAAAACCGACTGAAAGATCTGGAGATGATACGGATGACACAAGCAATCCGACGACTGCTGGGCAATGCCGGAATCCCCCTGGAACAGGCACACCCATTAAAGGCATACACAGCGTACAAAGTGGGTGGTGTAGCAGAGCTGGCTGCTTTTCCCCGGAACCTGAACCAGTTGATTCATGCGGCATCCGTTTGCCGGACCCGAAATATCCCGTTTTATCTACTGGGTGGCGGGGCAAATGTCATTATTGCGGATGAAGGCCTGCCGGGCGTGACAATTCTGACCAGCGGCTGTAACCGGATCCGTCTGATGGGCGGCATCCTGGAAGCGGAATGCGGGGTGACTTTGGCGCAATTGGCGACGTTCGCAGCGTCTCACGGTATCGATGGCTTTGCCTTTCTGTATGACATTCCCGGATCTGTTGGTGGGTCGCTGATCATGAACGCCGGGAATAACCATGGCGAAATGAAACAGATCTGTACGCGTATCCGGGTGCTGGAAACGGACAACCGGCTGCGGGACTTCCGTGGCGGGCACGCGGAATTCGGCTATCGGACCAGCTATTTCAAACAGAATGGCTGTCTCATTCTATCGGCACAGTTCCGGGCATCGGCCAGGCGACCGGCAGGCGACCTCCTGTTTGAGAACGAAGAAATGCGGCGGGAGCGCTGGAACCGGTTTCCCATGGAATTCCCCAACGGTGGCAGCGTATTCAAACGACCGCCCGGAGATTTTGCCGGACGCCTGATTGAAGCCGCGGGATGTGGCGGTATGCGGGTGGGAGATGCGGAATTATCGCGGAAACATCACGGGTTCATTGTTAACCTGGACCACGCAACAGCGGCAGACATCCGCACCCTGATCCGTCAGATTCAGGACAGGGTATATGCAGATTCGGGTGTTCGGCTGGAGCGGGAACAGATTTTTCTGCCCGAAGATGCAGACGCAAACCATCGATGACCATGTATCGCAGTATCGCCGGCTATTATGAACAGATTTTTCCGTTGAACAAGGACGCGGCCCGATTTGTGGTGATGCAGGTGCCGGACCCCGGCATCCGGATACTGGACGTTGGTTGTGGTACCGGTGCCATGGCCCGTTATCTGGCCAAAGCCGGGCGGACGATTGTCGGAATCGATCCGGAGAGGGACATGATTGGTGAAGCCCGCAGACTGGCAGCTGAACAGCAGGTCCCGGTCACGTTCCATGTGCTGGGTATGGAAGATCTGGAGACATGGACGGATGGCCGGTCCTTTGATCTGGGTCTCTGCCTGGGCAATACGCTGCCTCACCTGATCGATGCAACGGTCCGCGCCGGTTTTCTCAAATCATTGCAAACGCGTATCCGAACGGGCGGTAAGGTCATCATCCAGATTGTGAATTTTGACAGGTGGACGGGTGCCGGTTCCATGACCTTTCCGGTGCTGGAGCGGAATGGATTCCGGTTCATCAGAAGTTATCGGCAAACCGAACATCCTGAAATCGTTACATTTGAAACTGAACTGACAACACCGGATGGATCAACTGTCTCCGGCATCAGTGACCTGGCTGTATTGAAGAAACAGATTCTGGAACAGGAACTGCTGAAAGCCGGATTCGACAGCATCCAGGTGATGGGCGATTTTGGTGGCGGTCCATGGTCCGCGGATAGCCCGGCAACGATTCTGACGGCCGGCAATCCCGGTTAAGTATTACAGGCTGGTCCGGTTTCGGCCGGTTTTCTTGGCGCGGTACAGGGCCTTGTCTGCCTGTTTCAGCACCTGCCCGGGGCTGTTGCTCCGTGAACTGTCGGCAATCCCGATACTGACTGTGATCCGCACATTCCTGCCGGTCGATGACCCCCGGCCCCTGCCGGAAGCCGAAGACCGTTTCCGTTTTCGCGGATTTCGAATCCGGAAGGGCTGGTCCTGGATGGATTTTCTCAGCCGGTCAGCCAATTCTTTCGATTCTTCTGCCAGTCGTCCCGGAAAAATCAGGACAAATTCTTCTCCACCGGCACGGTAAGCCTGCCCCCCATGGCCGGGTCGTTCAATTCTGGATGCCACTTTCCGGAGCACCTCATCCCCCACGTCATGTCCATAGCGGTCATTGAAGCGTTTGAAATGGTCCACATCCAGCACGGCCAGGGTGTAAGGGGGACGGAGCGTATTCAAAGCGCGGTTCAGTGCCCGTCTGGCGGGCAGTTCCGTTAATTCGTCTTCGAAAGCCAGTTGAACCAGGTGTTCCACAACACTGACCAGCAAGGCCAACAGGGCGGCCGTGCACAACAGCAGTGCCGATCGGGTATGAGAAACGGAACAAGCCAGTCCGGTAAACAATATGACCCAGCCGATACCCGCGGCTGTCCGGTGACGTTGAAAGACGAAACGAATGACCATGCAGGCCAATGTAAACATGGAAACAACCCAGGGGAGGGTTGTGGTTGCCAGGGTATTGCGAACCATCTGATTCCGGTACAGGGTGGGAAACCAGTGAAAATCCTGTACCCAGAACAGGATGATGACGGATGGAATCAGAATCAACAACAGGCGAAGCAGACCGTGAAGGGAAAAAATTCCCCGATCCCGGGAGATACTCAGCCAGAGAATCAGCAGGTGCCCGCCGGACCAGATCAGATGAAGCAGCAGGACGGTGTCTCCCGGTGTGAGTGCAGTGGAGGAGGGCACATGCAGTCTTCCCAGCGACATGACCGTGGCGACAGCCCCGATCCAGAACAGGTTGTATCGCCGAAGCCGCCATGTTACCAGCAGGACAGCGACACAGAGGGCTGCCAGTACGCTGGAAATGGTGGGGATGGACCAGGATTGCACAGGTGCCAACCAGTGGAACAGCAACGCAAGCAATGCCACCGGAATCGCCGGGAGAACCAGGCGGAAAAAGGAAACCATTGCATGGCGCATCAGCTGTCCTCCATCATGTCTGCGCTCAGATTCCGGCTCCATGGGTGAAGGCGTCGTTGACGAACTTTCCCTGGACGATCCGCGCCCCGGCAGGTACATCCTGGGTAATCCAGACGTTACCACCGATAATGGCACCTTTGCCGATGGTGATGCGGCCCAGGATCGTGGCACCGGAATAGATCACCACCTCATCTTCCAGAATGGGGTGCCGGGGAATGCCCTTGATGGGATTCCCGTTTGCGTCCTTGGGGAAGCTCTTGGCCCCCAGTGTGACGCCCTGGTAAATCTGCACCCGGTTGCCGATGACACAGGTCTCACCAATCACAACACCGGTTCCATGATCAATGAAACAGGATTCACCGATTGTGGCACCTGGATGGATGTCAATGCCGGTTGCTGAATGGGCCATTTCCGCAATGATCCGTGGAATGATGGGTACGTCCAGCAGGTACAGTTCATGGGCAATCCGATAGTTGGTCATGGCCACCAGGCTGGGGTAGCAGAAGATTGTTTCGCCCACGCTACGGGCCGCCGGATCTCCCTCAAATGCAGCCCGCGCATCGGTTGCAAGCAGCTTGCGGATTTCGGGCAGTTTTTCAATGAATGCGTCTGCAGTGGGAATGGCTTCCCGGCCACAGCCGGGACAATCCCGCGCTTCTTCCTCGGTGCAGGGGAAGCAGAAACCCCGATGGATCTGTTCCACCAGCAGCCGGTATGCCTTATCCACGTTGGCCCCGATGTAATAGGCCAGGCTGTCCGGTGTGATTTCCGAATGGGCGAAGTAACCCGGAAAAAATACCCGCCGCAGGAAGTTCACAATCTGACGCAGATCGTCCAGTGACGGCATGTGGATACCCGGTCGGTTCGGATGAAAGACACTGCGGTAAGATTCAGGTGTACTCAGGTCAGCAATGACCTTGTGGAGGATGGAATTCTGCATAAAACCTCCTGACGCGATTTCGAAGCGTCTGGTGATAGTAACGCTTGTTTCGAGAGCAGGCGCATTATACCATTTCGAAACGGAGCCCAGCCAAGAGATGCGGACCCTGGAGGAAACATGACAAGAGGCAAAACACTTCTGGCCGATGCGGGCCTGCTGTATGCGGCGGCCATATGGGGTGCGACCTTCTTCATGGTTAAAGGTGTGTTGGATCATGTGAGCCCGCTGGGTCTGATCGGATACCGATTTGTGCTGGCGGCTGTGCTGTTACTGCCGGTACTGTGGATTCAGAAACGGACCATATGGGCCGGACTGCGACACGGTCTGGCGCTGGGTTTTTTCCTGTGGCTGATTTATGTGCCCCAGACCATCGGCCTCAAATACACCACCGCGTCGAACTCGGGGTTTATTACCGGCCTGTTCATTGTGTTTGTGCCGTTTTTTGCATTGTTGTTCCTGCGTCAGTTCCCCGGTCCGATCAAGCTGGTTTCCATCTGCATCGCGGTATTGGGGCTGTGGGTGCTCACCGGTGGGATCCATGGGATGAACAAAGGGGATGCGCTGACGTTGCTGGCTGCGATGGGTTATGCCGTCCATATCCTGTTGGCCGACAAATCCATGAAGCAGGGACTGGACCCGGTTGCGCTGTCTTTCCAGCAGTTCCTGTTCGTGGGTGTATTCAGCTTTGTGGCCGGGTGGATTTTCGGAATTCCGGTAAATTGTAATTATGCGGCTGCCTGGCAGACCATCGTCTTCCTGGCGGTGTTCCCCACCATACTGGCGTTCCTGGTTCAACTGGTCGCCCAACGGTTTACGTCACCCATCAAGGTGGCGTTGATCTTCTCCATGGAGCCGGTGTTTGCGGCGCTGTTTGCCTGGACCCTGGGCGGTGAACCGTTTGTGTTGCGCCGGGCGGCAGGAGGACTGTTGATTGTCTTTGCGATGATTCTGTCCGAATTGCCGATTGGTCGGAAACGGGAACGGGATTTGCACCCCGAGGCAGCACCACATTGATATCCGCCGCCATCGTGGCGGCGGATACAGTAAAAGTTTGAGTATAAGTTTGAGTTTAAGTATAAGTTTGAGTAATGAGAGGCGGCGAATCTCTACCCATCCCCACTCAAACTCAGACTCAAACTTAAACTTAACCT
>CAZDKZ010000056.1:0-16977 GCA_964506215.1 uncultured Holophagae bacterium | reverse complement strand
GTTTTTTCATATCGTGCAACGGTGCCATTGTTCATCAGGACCGGTTGATGATGCAACAATCGGAACGGCCGGTTACCCATAATTGCATCCAGACCGCCCCGACGGCAGTATTCCCGAAAATTCCGATAATGGTCCCCGCCAGCCACCCGTTCCACCAGGTGGATGGCCCATCGGGCCATGCGCCGGGAAGCGGGCGTAAACCGGTAGTCCGCGATCAGCAGGGTTCCGCCCGGTTTCAGGACCCGGTGGGCTTCATCCAGCATGCGGCCGTGCGTTTCTCCGTCCTTCTCATGAATGGCAAAGCTCACCAGCACCACGTCAAACATGGCATCCGGAAAACCGGTCCGGGTGGCGTCTTTCAGGTGAACCACGATATTGTGGTCGCCCTTTTCGGCAATGGCCAGCATGGCTTCGGAAATGTCCAGGCAATGCAGATGCCGGAACCGGTGTTCATGGAGGAGTTTCAGTTGTTTCCCGGTGCCGCAGCACATGTCCAGAATGATCGCGTCAGTCCGGTCGGACAGTTCCGCGATCACCGTTTTTCGTACCGAACGCAGGGCCCATGAGAGCAACGGGTCATAGAGCGCGGCAAACCGGTTGTATTCAGCGGTCATTGATCTGTCTCATGGCGTCATTTCATAGGCACCATTCAGGGGCAGGACCCAATTGGCCCAGATGCTTCGATACTGACCCATGTCTGCTTCCGGGCGCACCAGCATGATGTTCCGGCAGAATTCCCGTTGCAGATCATTGGTGGCATGGTTGTCATAAATTTCCAGCCCGAATGCGGCAAAATCCCGGACCATGAAGTCAAAGATCTGGTTGATAATCTCCGGGTCGAGTCCGTCAATCTTCGCCTGTTCCAGGATCAGCTGGCCGTATACCACGATGGCAAACATTTCCCCCACCGGGAGGGCAAAGGACGGATCCTGCTGCTGTGCTTCATCCGGTGTGGCTTTCATGAGCATCATCCTGAAATGTGCCACTTGCTCGAGGAAACAAGTTACGTTGGGCAGCGTTTTGAATAATTGGAACACGGACTCAAACGCGTGGAACTGGACCTTGCCCAGTCCCCGTGCCGGTCCCTGCCGGAACAGATAATCGTCGGTACGCTCATGAAGTACCGTATCCGTTTCCGGATAGTCGGCCGGGTTGAAGAAATAGTTGGCAATGAATTTCCGGATCAACTGAACATTGACGTGGACGGTCCCTTCCAGCTTGGAGGGACCCCAGATGTCCGAAATGCCCATGGAAAAGAAGGTGTCCCGTTCAAACCCCTTTGCGGCAATGATGTTCCACAGCAGTCCCATGACGGTTTCGGCCTGGGTGGTCACTTTCATCTTGCTGGTGGGGTTATAGAGCAGGTAGCGCCGGTCCGTTTCCGAGGCGGACCGGAAATAGTCGGTGGCCCGACGCTGGTACAGCTTCATGGCCATGAGCCTCAGCCAGGCGTCCACGAACCCTTTCTGCACATGGGGCATGTCGGTGACCCGCATGCCGTAGAGTTTCCGGTTGGCCGCGTGGGTGATGGATTCATAGAAGCAATGTTCGGTGACGCCGATGGAGGCCGGTCCGATATTGAATTTGCCGATATTGACCGTATTCAGGGCGTTGTCCCAGGCCGCCTGTCCCTTGAGCAGGATGTCCGCTTCGGTGATGGGATAGTCATGGAGGGCAAAGTTGGCTACATATTCCTGGTGACTGACGACGTTTTTCTTCAGTTCATACTGCTTGTGTTCAAAGTTGGTTACGAAGAAGACATAGTCCCCGGATCCGTCGTCCACCTTACCGAACGTGGATACCATGGGGGCTTCGTTGCCGTTGCCGATATAGTATTTCTCCCCGTTGGCCACCCAGGTCCCGTCTCCCGCCGGCGTCAGTTTCGTTTCAGTGGAATAGATGTCCGCGCCATGTTCTTTTTCGGACAGCCCGAAGGCGAAGATCGCGCCTTCCTTCAACAGCCGGGCGGCTTTCAACTTGGCTGTTTTGTTGTCACTCATCCAGATGGGGCCGAGGCCAAGGATGGTGACCTGGAAGCAATACCAGTATCCCAGTCCGTAGAATGCCAGCAATTCGCTGTATTCGTTGTTCCGGGCGGTGTCCCAGCGGCAGTCCGGATCCCCGTCGGCATATTCCGTGGGGGTCAACAGCTTGGCAAAGATCTGTTCCGCTTTCAGAAAATCCAGGAAGTCCCGGTACCAGACCCGGTCCCAGAAATCGTCCAGGAGCTTTGTCTTGCCCTTGTTTTCAAAAAAACGGATGGTTTTTTCCATGATGGCGCGGGAACCGGCATCCCCCATCAGGGACTGGAAATTGTTGGGGTCCATTAGAAAGTTGGTCATCGGGCCCTCCTGTGATTTGATTGTGCTGTCGCTACTTTCATTATGCCATGTGATAGAGTGAAACCGACTGAAAACTGGACGCGCAATGGATGGAGGTTGACGTGAAGATTGCACTGGTGCAACAACATGCGACAACGAGCGTGGAGGACAACCTGGAACGGGGATTACAGGCCCTGGAAACCGCCGCTGAAAACGGGGCAAAACTGGTCTGCTACGCCGAACTGGCCATGGAGCCGTTCTATCCCCAGCGGATTCCGGAAACCAATCCGGTGGAACTGGCACAGCCGGTGCCCGGTCCCATGATCGATACATTTACCGAAGCTGCCCGACGCCTGGGCGTGGTGGTGGTGATGAACCTGTATGAGCGGGACGGAAAAATTGCATACGATTGTTCCCCGGTGATTGATGCGGACGGGACCATTGTCGGACGGACCCGGATGGTCCACATCCCGGATTATGAAGGATTCCATGAGCGTCGGTATTATGCACCGGGTGACTTGAACGTACCCGTGTTTGACACCGCTGTGGGGCGGATCGGTGTGGCCATCTGTTATGACCGTCACTATCCGGAATACATGCGTGCATTGAAATTGCGGGGTGCGGATCTGGTGATCATTCCCCAGGCCGGTGCGTTGGGGGAATGGCCGGAAGGACTGTATGAAGCGGAAATGCGGGTGAGCGCGTTCCAGAACGGCTATTTCACGGCGCTGTGCAACCGGGTGGGAGAAGAACCGGACATTACCTTTTCCGGGGAATCTTTCGTGTGTGATCCACGTGGCGAGGTGATTGCCCGGGCGGGTACCGGTACTGACGAAATTCTGTACTGTGACATTGACCTGGACGCGATCAGGACCTGCCCGGCCGAGGAACTGTTCCTGGCCGATCGTAGACCCGACCTGTATGCGGGCTGGCTGCGTCAGATCCGGACAGGGTGACCCGCTGTGCTTTTACAGCTACAGTGCTGATTGAATGAAAAGGGGGACCGGATGGTCCCCCTGCTTGATGATGAGCTGATCTGTTTTCCTAGAACGCGGCGATGAATCCCATCACGAACCGTGTGTGGTCTTCGTACGGCCCGTCGGTCAGGCGGCTGAGTTCGGCCGTGAGACGGATATTGCGACGAATCATATATCCGTAATGGATGGTGGCAGACCGATAATCCAGTTCATCCTGATCGGAATCCACCCAGTTGTAAAGGCCGACCATGTACCACTTACTGTCATGACCTTCCGGCAAATAAATCAATTCCGCGAAGCCACCCTTGGTGTCCGTGTCATGCTCCACGCCCAAAAAGAAATTCGGGTTGCTGTCCGCCCGGGTCAGGTACTGGACGTTCAGTTCGAAGTTCTCAAATGAGAGGCTTGCGTCCACACCGGCCATGGTGATGTCGTTTTCAAACGGGGCCTGTTCCTCCGTTCCGCTATAGCCGAAGGCACCGACCCGGAAATGGTCTCCGATACCCTGGGAAACTCGCAGCATGTAGTTCTTGTCCCGATCCGTGTCATAGTTGTGATATTCATCGGCGGGATCAATTCCGTTACCGTTGAGGATCTCAAACACGATATCGGTGCCGGCTTCGGTACCGTAACTGAACATGATCCCCCTGTCATAGGTGAGGCCGCTTTCCGATTCTCCGGCTCTGGCTTTGTAAATCCAGTAATCCTCGTATGTCAGCCGGAGTTCGCGTTTGAACAGGGGGTCAGACACCTGGAATTGTCCCACTGTGATGTCAACCCCGCTCCCCATCACGTCATTGAACATGATAAAAGCGTCTTCCAGACCGGCCACGTCTCCCCGTTCATTCATGAAGAAATAAAAATAGTATGAGATGTTTCGGGCGATTTCTCCCCCTGACATGAATTTCAACAGGTAGGGGGAAGTGAAATCCAGTTTGCTGCTGTCCCCTTCGTTGTAGGTCACGAACCCTTCCAGACGGAACGCCCAGGGGATGTCCCGGATCAGGGAGAGTTCATCATCCCCCACATCCATGTAATACCGGGGAGCAGGATCGTCCGGCAGGACAAAACCGTTACCCGCGAATTCTTCCCCGTACGGTTTCAGCCGGGGAAAAGGTGCGTGACACGTTTTACACGATAGTTTGTGTTTTCTCGCAAACGCCGGGATGGCTTCTGCCGGCTGGACAAACAGGATAGCAGTCAACCCCATGACTGCCAGGAACAGGTATGTGCGTTTCATATTTCCCCCTAGTCGAAAATTTCAATTTCGGTCTGATGGTCGTTGACCTGGACGATTTCCGCTTCTTCGCTGACCCCCAGGAAATCTGCCACCGGTTTGACCAGTTTTTGATAGTTGAGCACCGCCCGAACCGTCATCTTTCCGGGTGCGACTTCATCGGGCAGATTGAACGTGAAGGTTTCCAGTTTGGTTTCCCGGGGTCCGATCCGATAATCAACGCCCAGGGACTTGGTATTCCACTGCTGGATCGTCATCCGGCCTTCCGGGTCAAAATAGGCCATTCGGAATATCCGGTCTCCCACCGGGACACCATCCCGCTGGACTCCTTTAAAATCCGGAATACCAAGGGGGATGCCCATGTCCTGGTAAGCCAGCACATCGGCTGCAATGGTCGTTTCTTCACCGTCAAATCCCTTGGGATCTACTGGAATGTGATACGTGTTGCCTTCGCTGTCCTCCGCTTCCACGTGGAGCCAGACGATTCGGTCTTCCACCGACCCGGTGGGGAACTTGTGACCGGTTTTCTGATTGAACAGGGCTACGGTGAACTGGACGACTTCCCCGGGTTCCGCTTCCCGCAGGTCCGGGTGGATGCGTAATTCAATTGTACCTCTCACCTTACCTGGGTCATGGGCCCCGTGGAACAGATGCTGGCGGACATCCGGGTATGTTTTCCCCATTCTTGCCGATTTGCCTTCGGCATAAGTCATGTGGCAGTCATGGCATCGGACGCCCTCTTTGGCGTATGGGCCTGCTGCCCACTCCAACTGGGTGGACTTAACCCAGATGCCGTAGGGGTCCTTTTCGTTGTGGCAGGTGCCACAGAATTCTGTTTTCGAAAGGAAGTCAGATTTCACTAGCTTGTGTTCCGGGGATTCCGTGTCTTCCCGTGGGCCATACTTGGTTCGACCTGGTTCGATGGTGAAATTGAAATTGTGGGGTACGTCCCCTTCGAAGCCGGTGACCGTATGACAGATGTCGCAATGGACAGACTCATTTGCCCGGCTGTTTTCCTCCGGTTTGGGCGGTGGTACGTCTCCCGCCAGGTAAGCCATGGGTGTGTGACAGCCGTTGCATCCGTTCTGAACTTCCCAGTAGAACGGATCTTTTTCACCGTGGGGGACTGCCAGCTTAAAGTATTCCACTTCATCCCAGTCGTGGGTATACGCCTGGGACATCATGGCCTGTTCCCATTGCCGGTAAATGTCGATGTGGCAGGATGCACCACAAACCTTGGGTTTCTGGAAATCATCATATTTCAGTGTGCCCTTGGCGGCGGAGCCGGCGCCAAGGCATAGCATCGCCGGGCAGAGCAGTCCGATGACTGCTCCACAGATGGATAATATCCGTATATTCATGGATCCTCCCTTGTGAAGCGCGGCAAAGGTGTTGCCGGATTACGTTTCGTCTTCAAGCTTAACCTTATTCTGGGAGGTTCACACGGTATTGTCAATTTTTGAAATTGAAAGAGCAGAAAAATACACCCGGATCTAGGACTTGGGGTGCAGAACAAGTTTGTTTAACATTTTGGAAAAGTATAAGTTACCGTCCGGTACCACAGGGAAACGCCCAGGCGTGCGGGTGCGGACGTCTGGACAGCACCGGGACGGGTCGCAGCTATTCCTTTGCGCGTTTTCCGTCCGTCTGCTGTTGGGATTGAATTCCGGGAGAGCCGGTTTTCAACTTCCATTTGCGGGCCAGGTTATCCACCATGGGTTGCATCAGGAGAAACGCCAGCAGGGCGCCGTACAACATGCTTGACCAAGCATTGTTGGTGATGCCTCAGCCGCCCCGGCAACCGATCAGTTTATAGTAGGCATAGCCGCCACCGGCCCCGATGGCGATGCTGCCCAGTGTGAGCAGGATTTTCATGGACGCTCCTATATCAGCAAAATCGCATATGAGTGTACCATACGCAACAGGTTGGATGCACGTTCCGTATCTCCGTTACAACGGTTCATGATATGCTGGACCCAACCCATTTCAACTGGCCCGGTAACGGGCGTCTGGAGGCATCGGATGAAAACACACGTAACCATTGTTTCGATTCTGCACCTGGTATTCAGCATTCTCGGCGTGCTTGTGGGATTCTTCCTGGCCGGTATGATGACCCTTGGCGGCGCCATCTCCGGTGACGATACCGCCCTGGCGATCCTGTCCGGTTTCGGCGCTTTCTTTGTTGTTCTGTTCGTGGTGATGGCCATTCCGGGCATCATCGGTGCCATTGGCGCGCTGAAAGGGAAGAATTGGGGCCGGATCGTGCTGATCGTGGTGGGGATTTTCAACCTGCCGGGGATCCCGGTGGGCACAGCACTGGGAATTTACACCTTGTGGACGTTTTTCCACGATGAAACCCGGGCACTGTTTGAAGGCAGTAACGTTACGGGTTAGCTACGCAGGGTCACGCTGTTGATCCGGTCGATCCGTTCATCGGACGGCGTACGATAATGGCCATACAGGTCTGCCGTGAGACAACTGTGGGCCGGTATGAAGCTGAGCACGTCACCGATCTGCAGTCGTGACAACAGTTCTCCGGGCATGCGGACGATGCCGTGCTCCTGGGACATACCATTCAATGTTACCGATTCCAGCAGTTCACCGAAGCCGTCCGGTGTGATCCGTATCCCGACTCCGAAGATATCCCGTCTATTCCGCCGGATGCGGTCCTTGCTGAAATGGACCGCCCCACCCAGAATCACCGCTTCCCCCCGATCCGGGTAAATCCCCACCACCGGGCAGGCCAGTGCAAGTGCAAGGTCATCCGGTCGGCACACCTGCAGATCCAGCTGCATCAGATCATAAAACACAAAGTTGCCGGGCCGGATTTCATCCATACCGGAGAAATTATCTTCCAGGGTGCAGCCCGGCGTGTCCCCGATGGAGACCGCAGGGACCGCAATACCCCGCTCTGCCAACGCGTCCTTGACCGATGCCATCCGGTCCCGGGTTTCGTTGAAGATCCGGACAATCTCGGCGGGGGTTGAAGCATGATAGCTGTGTCCCGAATGGGTCAGCAGGCCGGCCAGTGAAAGGCCGTGGGCAGTTTCAATCTCCCGTGCCAGGTCGGCGATGGCGTTCACCTGGTTCCATGGAGTTCCGGTGCGTCCATAGCCGGTGTCTACCTTGATCCAGGTGCCCATATCCGTATCCCGATCCTCCGCCAGGGCGGTTACGGTGTCCCGGTTGTCCACCAGCACCTGCAGGTGACACAGGCCGTGAAGATCATCCATCAGCTTCCGTTCCCGGATATTGGCCGGGAAGGCCACCAGGATATCGGTCCAGCCGTCCGCGGCAAATGCTTCCGCCATACGGACGGAAGATACCGCGACCTTTTCCACGCCGGCGTTCCGGAACCAGCGGCCGATTGCCAGTGACTGGTGGGTTTTGAAATGGGGTCGCAGGGAGACACCGTTTGCGGCCGTCTTTTCCACCATCCGGCGGATATTGGCCCGGACACGGACCGGGTCGATGATGGGAACGGGTACGGTCACGAAGGGCAGGTGGGATGCCGGTGATTTCATGAGCAAAAGGGATGTCCTTCGATCCCCAGGAGCATCCGTTTCAGATCCACGCCACCGGTAAATCCGCCGATGGCATTGCCGGCGGCCAGCACCCGGTGACAGGGAATAATGATGGGAATCGGGTTGTTGCCCATGGCGCCGCCCACAGCGCGACAGGCGCGTGGACTGCCGGCCCGTTCGGCCAGTTCACCATAGGTGATGGTTTCCCCGAACGGAACGCTGGTCAGTTCCATCCATACCCGTTTCTGGAACGGGGTGCCTGCGGGGTCCAGCGGCAGGTCGAACGCGGTCCGTTCCCCGTTGAAGTATTCGGTCAGTTGACGGGCGGCTTGTTCCGCCAGTGAACCGGCCGGCGCATTTGCCGGTTTGGTGGTTTCCCGCAGGAACCGGATGCCGGTGATGGCCGTGTCCGTCCCCCGGATTTCCACCGAAAGCGGTTCAGTTGGAATCGGGATGGTCCAGCTGAATTCGTTCAAGGCCGGCCTCGTCCAGCAGTTTCTTGCCCAGCTCATCCGGGTATCCTTCCACGTAGTAGATGGTCCGGATACCGGCGTTGATAATCATCTTGGCGCAGATGGAACAGGGATGGGTGTTGCAGTAGATGTCCGACCCGGCAATGGCGATGCCGTGATAGGCCGCCTGGATGATGGCATTCTGTTCCGCATGAAGCGCCACGCACAACTCCTGCCGCTGGCCGGACGGAATGTTCATCTTGTCCCGGAGACAACCGCCGTCCAGGCAATGCTGGATGCCCTTGGGTGCCCCGTTATAGCCGGTGGCCAGGACATGTTTGTCCTTCACGATGACGGCACCCACCTGGCGTCTGGTGCAGGTGGAGCGTTCGGCGACCAGGTAGGTCATTTTCATGAAGTAATCGTTCCAGGATGGTCGGGGGTCCATTGCGCCTCCTTGAAAAGGGGATAAAAAAACGGCCCGCTGTTCGGGGCGGGCCGTGGGTTCATGCTCAGTCCAGCCCGATGATGGGCTTGTAGGGGGTGGGGAACTTCGCGGTCAGTTCCGCCACCTTCTTCTGGACGCCGGCCAGGTAGGCATCGTCTTCATAATGCTTCAGGGCGTCGATAATCAGTGCCCCAACCGTTTCCATGTCCGCTTCCTTCATGCCGCGGGTGGTGATGGTGGGCGTACCCAGCCGGATACCGCTGGCGATCATGGGCTTGTTCTGGTCAAACGGAATGGTGTTCTTGTTGGCGGTAATACCGGCCTTGTCCATGGCCAGTTCCGCGTCCTTGCCGGTGAGGCCGATCGCGGTCACGTCCACCAGCATCAAATGGTTGTCGGTGCCGCCGGACACGATGCGCAGGCCGCCGTCCGTCAATACCTGGGCCAGTTTGGCCGCGTTGTTGATCACCTGCTGCTGGTATGCCTTGAATTCCGGGGTCATGCACTCTTTCAGGGCAACAGCCTTACCGGCGATCACGTGGACCAGCGGTCCGCCCTGGATGCCCGGGAACAGGTTGCGGTTCAGGGATTTTTTGTGTTCATCGGTGCAGAGAATCAGGCCGCCCCGGGGTCCCCGCAAGGTCTTATGGGTGGTGGTGGTGACAAAATCCGCGTACGGTACCGGTGTCGGGTGCAGTCCGGCAGCTACCAGTCCGGCAATGTGGGCCATGTCCACCATCAGGTAGGCACCCACCGCGTCCGCGATTTCACGGAATTTCGGGAAATCCAGGATGCGGGGATAGGCGCTGGCACCGGCCACGATCATCTTGGGCTTTTCCCGCTTGGCCGTGTCCATCAGTGCGTCATAATCCAGCATTTCGGTTTCCCGGCTGACTTCGTATGAAGCCACTTCGAAGAACCGGCCGGAGAAGCTCAACGGATGGCCGTGGGTCAGGTGGCCGCCGTGGGACAGGTCCATGCCCAGGATCTTGTCGCCGGGATCCAGTACGGCAAAGTAGGCCGCCATGTTGGCCTGGGAACCGGAGTGGGGCTGTACGTTCGCATGATCCGCGCCGAACAGTTCCTTGGCCCGTTCCCGCGCCAGGCGTTCCACTACGTCGGTATGTTCACAGCCGCCATAATACCGGCGTCCGGGATATCCTTCCGCATACTTGTTGGTGAAAACCGATCCGACGATTTCCAGCACCGCTTCGGAAACATAGTTTTCCGACGCGATCAGTTCCAGGTTCTGTTCCTGCCGGCGGGTTTCCCCCACCAGTGCGTCAAATACTTCCGGGTCTACGCCCTGCAACCGTTCAATCTTCATATCTCACTCCTCGCATGATCCGCCGGTGGGCGGTTCGGTGTTTCGAAACATGGATTCCACAGCGCTGATCTTGTCCAGCCGGCGTTCATGCCGACCGCCTTCATAAGGTGTTTCCAGCCACACGTCCACCATTTCCTTCGCGATTTCCGGACCGGTGGTGCGACCGCCCATGCACAGGACATTGGCGTTGTTGTGGGCCGCGCTCATTTTTGCTGTGAAATGATCATGACACAGCGCCGCCCGGATGCCGTTCACCTTGTTGGCCGTGATGGAAATACCAATCCCCGTACCGCACAGCAGAATCCCCTTTTCCGCGCCGCCGGTGGCAACCTGCCGGGCCACTGCCAGCGCGATGTCGGGATAGTCCACGGACTCCGGGCTGTAGCAGCCCATGTCGGCCACTTCGATTCCCCGGTTTTCCAGATGGGTTTTCAGGAATTCTTTCAGTTCAAATCCGCCGTGGTCGGCGCCGATTGCCAGTTTCAAGATGCCTCCTCACGGAACGATCTGGTTGTATTCCTTGATCGCGTATCCGTCGGTCATTCCCCCGATATAATCGGCGATAGACCTGATAAATGTATCACAGGATTTCAGGGCCCCCTGCTGTTTTTTCTGTTCCGAAGCGGGCAAAGAACGCAGGTAGGGCTGGCCGCTTTCCCGGGCGGTACGCAGCAGTACATAATCGGGCAGCAGCATGGGGTTGTGGTAAAACGACCGGAACAATTCGGCAATGACGGTTTCCGCCACCTGGTCGGAACGGGCCACTTCCCGGGAATAAATGATCCGGGTATAGACAAAGTCCCGCAAGTCCGCGAACACCGCTGCTACGGGTTCCGAAAAGCCCACCTGGTATCGGCCGTCCGGCAGCCGGGTCAGGTCCTGGTCCACCATGTCATCCATGAACAGCTTGAACAGAGCCCGGACCAGGTCGTTCATCACGTCATAGCCGTCCCCGCGGTTCAGAATGGCCCGCAGGTTATCCACATCCATGAGCCGGGTGTCGGTCAACTGGGAGACCCGGGCGGTTTTCAGCCGGATCCCGTCTTCCAGGTCGTGGCATTGCTGGGCGATTTCGTCAGTGAGTGCCACGATGGATGATTCCGGTATGGTGGCCGGCTGATCAATGAACAATCCGTCATAATCAAACTTGTTGAACAGGTGTCCCTTGGTGCCGGTATGTTTCAGGATCCCTTCCCGCACCGGGTCGGTGAGGTTCAGTCCCCGGAAGTCCGGATAGCGGTTTTCCAGGGTGTCCACGATGCGGATACTCTGGTAATTGTGCTTGAATCCGCCGGTCCGTGTCCGGGCTTCTTCTTCCAGGCCGGGCGTTTCAATTTCGCCCTTGAGGATCCGGTTGATTACCGATTCTCCAGAATGACCGAACGGCGAATGACCCAGGTCATGACCCAGCGCGATGGCCTCGGTCAGATCTTCGTTGAGACAAAGCGCCCGTGCGGCCGTCCGTGCCAGCTGGGTTACTTCCATGGTATGAGCCAGCCGGTTCCGCAGATGGTCACTCCGTTCCGGGGCGAATACCTGGGTTTTTTCCTTCAATCGCTTGAATGCCAGGCAATGGATGATCCGGTCCCGGTCATGCTGGAACGGGGTCCGATAATCCGCGGGGTTTTCTGTCTCGAAATGACGGCGCGTCGGTTCCATCGACCGGGTGGCTTCCGGCCGCAGTGCCGCGTCTTCCTGCTTGTAAAAAGCATCCAGTCGCACGGGCCACTCCTTAAAATACCGTGTTGCCGGTGTTGAACGGTTCCCGTTTTACGGGCATGGTCATGCAGCGGACCCCGCCGCCGCCCCGGGCCAGTTCGGCTCCACCGATACCCACGGCCACCTTGTCCAGCTGGTCCAGGTCAATTTCATCCCGGATCACCTGGCCCACATCCACCGTGGAGAAACCGGCGCTTTCCAGTTCCCGGAAGGTGTTGTAGTTGCAGCCGTATCCCAGGATTTTCCCCGGTCCGAACGCGAAGAAGTTGGTACCGGACAGCCACTGTTCCCGTTCCTGGTCAATGGGGTTCCGTCCCCCGCAGAAAATCGGGTTCAGGTTGATGCCGATATTCGCCAGCCCCGCGATCAGGTTATCTTCCTCCACCATCCGGGTTTTCCGGTTGGGTTCCACGGTCAGGTGGATGGTCTGCAGTTTGTCCTTGCCCAGGATGTAGGGATAGTGGATCACACACTGGTCTTTGTCCACCATGGTGAACACCATGTCCAGGTGGATGGTGGCCCGCTCCCGTGGCAATACCACCGCGAAAAGGTGGAATGGCTCGATCAGTTCTTCCCGGAGCCGGGACAGGAAAATATCGACGCTCTGGGGGGTGGTTCGTTCGGAGATGCCTACCGCGGCCACGTTCCGGCCGATCACCAGGAAATCACCGCCTTCAATGGTAATCTGGTCGGTGCCCTCCTGGGACCCGTCAAACAAAAACCCGTCGCCCCGGATTTCCGGGTGATAGGTGTAGATGAACTTGGTGATGATCGCTTCGTTGGCCCGGACACTGTTGGCCATGGAACCGGTAATGACCTTGTTCCGGAATACGATGGCGCTGTCCCGCATGAAATAGAGGTTGGGCAGCGGGGGAATCGCGAAGGTCCGTCCGGAGAGATACTTGGTCAGCGTGGTCTTGGGCTCCGGCACCCCTTCCACAATCGCCCGGGTAAGCTCTTCCGACGTCATTTCCATCAGTAACGGTTCCAACTCCGGTACGTCGTCCATCTGCAGCAGCGTGCGGACAAACTTCCGACGGACTTCGTCGTTGGCCAGCACATCGGTGAGCAGGTCGGTGACTTCATACACTTTTGTGACTCGTTTCAGGGTTTCTTTCAGGCCCAGGTGATCCTGTGCCACCACCGGCAATGTGAGAATATCGTTATACAGCACTTCCCCGGCGGTTTTCGGCGTCATGACCTCGATTTCCCGGCCCGGTGAGTGGACGATGACTTTTTCCAGTGTTCCGATCTCGGAACAAACGCGTACATTCGGCATAACTGCGCTCCTGTCGTTTGTTTCGATGTCATGCAGGTTTGGATGGGGGACGGACAATCAACATCCCGTCTCCATGGTATCAGATCACGGTATCCTTGTGATAAGATTATCGGATTGACGAAGGGGGTTCGTTGCGTGCCTGCACATACCATTCAGATCCGCGTCCGATATGGCGAAACTGACCAGATGGGTGTGGCCCATCATGGTGCTTATGTCAACTGGCTGGAGTCCGGCCGGGTGGCTTTGTGCCGCGAACTGGGCGTGCCGTACAGCGAAGTGGAAAAAGCCGGGTTCAACATGGCGGTGGCTGACATGCAGATCCGCTACAAGAAACCGGCGCTGTTTGACCAGGTGCTGAACGTGGAAACCCGCGCGGCAAAAGTCAAGGGCCGGTTCCTCCAGTTTGACTACCGGGTAACCAACGAATCGGGCGAGGCCGTGGTGGAGGCTTCCACCCGCCACGTGGTGGTGAACCATGAACTGAAGCAGGCTTCCCTGCCCGAATCCATCCTCGAAAAGCTCCGTGTGGCGGTGGTGACCGATGCTTAAATTCGGAACCGCGGGCCTGCCGGAAGGGGCCAAGAACTATGAACATGGGTTTGAGATGCTCAAATCCATGGGCCTGGACGGCATGGAAGTGGAATTTGTTTACGGCGTTCGCATGAATGAACAGCGGGCGGACGAAATCGGCCGGCTGGCGGTGCAGAACGGCCTGTTCCTCACCTGCCACGGTCCCTACTACATCAATCTCAACGCGGTTGATCCCGAAAAATTTGAAGCCAGCATCCGCCGGGTGGAACAGACTATCGAAGCGGGCCGTGTCATGGGTGCCCGGTCGGTCACGTTCCATGCCGGTTTCTATTTGAAGCAGGATCCCATCCAGGTGCAGGAACGGATCCGCGGCGTGTTGAAGGAAATTATGAGCCGCCAGCAGGTGGACGGAACGCCCCAGGTGGCACCGGAAACCACCGGCAAGCCCACCCAGTACGGGGAGTTGAACGAACTGCTGCAGACCGTCCAGGGCATCCCCGGCATGTCGGTATGCATTGACTTTGCCCATCTCCATGCCCGGAGCAACGGCCGGTACAACACCGCCAAGGAAACCGAATTCGTGCTGGAAAAAATGGTCCAATACCTGGGCGAAGACGCCCTGAAACGGATGCACATCCACATGGCAGGCATCGCCTATGGCCCCAAGGGCGAGAAGCATCATCTGAACCTGAAGGAATCGGATCTCAACGTAGACGGCATCTTTGAAGTGCTTCGGACCTGGGATGTTTCGGGTACGCTGATCTGTGAAAGTCCCAACCTGCAGGAAGATGCCGTTTATCTCAAAGAAACGTGGGGGAGACTGTGAAACAAGGTCAATCACCCCCCCGTATTATGGATGCGGCTGCAGAACAGCAGGTCATTGAAGCGGTACTCGCGGGAGATACCGACCGATTTGAGAAGCTGGTTCATCGTTACCAGAAGCCCATTATCAACTTCATTTTCCGGATGGTGGGCAATTATGAGGACGCCGCTGAACTGTCCCAGGACGTGTTCATCAAATCGTTCTCATCCCTGGCCAGCTATGATTCCAGTTACCGTTTCTCCACCTGGCTGTTTCGGATCGCAACCAACCGGGCCATCGACTTTCTTCGGAAGAAGCGGGTTCCGGTGGTATCCATGGAGGGTCCTGATGAGGAACAGACACCGCAGTACGGGGACGACGGACCATCGCCACTGGATGAAATTGAGACCGATCGCGTCAAGGGCCTGCTGTCCGACGCGATTCAGCAGCTGCCCCCGGATTACAGGGAGGTGATTGTGTTGTATCATGTAAATGAAGTCAGTTATGAACAGATCGCAACCATCACTGATCTGCCCCTGGGGACTGTGAAGAACCGGATTTTCCGGGCACGGCAAATGATGAGACGAATACTGGAAGGTGTGATATGAAGACATGTGAAAATCTGAAGCCGTACATCATGGAAGAACTGACGGAGAAAGACCGGATGCAGTTCACGGCGCACCTGGCGGAATGTGAGGATTGCCGCCAGTCCATGGCGCTGGATGACAAGCTGGCAAGCGCACTGACGGACATGCCCCGGGTCAACGTACCCCACGGGTTTGCCCAGATGGTGATGCACGGTATTGCGGAACAGCGGAATTCCCGGACCGCCTGGGCGGTATATGGCGCCGCGCTGGTGGTACTGGCATTCGCGACCGCGTTGCTGGCCGGCGGATCACTGGATCCGTTGGTGGAACAGGCAAGCGTGCTGACCCGTTCCGCGGCTGACATGGGGGCTTCCCTGTTCACCGCCGTGAAGAACATTTCCGGCGCGCTGTACAACGCCCTGTCGTTCGGTATGCTGACGCCGCTGGTGTTGACCGGCGCGTTCGTGGCCATCGGGTTTACCTTTGTCCGGTCCATCGCGGCCGCTACCGCTGTACGGAAGAACTGAATGAAACTGGCAATCGACAAACGGAAATGGGGAATATTCCTGCTTGGGGCCGCGTTGTGGCTCCTGGCAGCACCGAATGTGGAAGCGGCTGAAGAACAGTCCTTCTATTTCTTCCCCGGCCGTCCGGTTGCCATTGAGAAAAACGTCACCGGCGACCTGCTCGTGGTGGGCGCCGACGTGGAAATCACCGCCCGTGTGGATGGCAACGTGTCCGTCCTGGGCGGTGATATTGTGATCCGTGATGGATCCATCACCGGTGATGCCGTGGTGATCGCCGGTAAACTGGCCACCGAAGGCACCGGTACCATTGAGGGCAGCAAGGTGGAACTGGCCGGGGGCCTGCGTGAGAACCATACCGCTACCCTGATGCTGTCCATCCTGTTCTGGTTCTTGACCATCGGCTTCGGCTCCTACTTCTTTCCGGAACGGATCCAGGAAAACGCATTCGAACTGGCCGACGACTTCGTCAAGGCCTTCCTGATGGGCATTTATGCCACCGGCATTCTGGTAATCCTGGCGCTGCTGTCCTTCATGCTGGTGCAGGTCGTTGTGGGCATCTTCCTGTCGGTGGTGGTATTGCTGATGGCCGTCATGGTCTACCTGTTCTCGGTACTCACCGTGTTCTACTTCATCGGCGAACTGATCTGGAAACGGATCTTCAAGTTCCAGCTGCCGGGACTGGCATACCTGGTGACCGGGCTGGCGGTGTATGAAGGGCTGGCGTGGATCGGGCTGATCGGGTTTGTGGGCACGGTGGTGCTGGTGCTGGGGTCGATCGGGGCCACATTATTGTCGCGGTTTGGTTCGTTCAAACCCTGGTTCGGCGCTCCTAAATACTGGGGCCACTCGTAAGTAAATACCGTACACTTATTTCACACGCTGACAACTGCGGGTTCTTTTGCACCCTGGGAATGAGTTTAAGTTTAAGGTTAAGTTTGAGTTTTCATCCATCCGGATACGAACCTTTTAGATCCTTGTCTCCGACGAAAACTCCGCCGCAGTCGGTGCGCAAAGCAGCCAGAGTGCCTTGTCTCCCACGAAAACTCCGCCGCAGTGGGTATGCACTGCACCCAGAGCCGTGCCAGGACACAAAATCCCACCGCAGTCGGTGCGCACTGCATCCAGAGCAAGACTCCATTTAATGAGGATCTTGTCTGAGGTCTCCACTCAGACTTAGACTCAAACTAAAACTGACCGTTCGATTCTCATCGTACGGGATGACGCTCCCAGCGTACTCTTTTAATAT
>CAZDKZ010000055.1:12356-16978 GCA_964506215.1 uncultured Holophagae bacterium | reverse complement strand
AACAGGCCGGGCGAACGGCACTGGATGCGGTGTCCGGTCCCTTTGAAGAGAAAAAACCCATTTATGACGCCCTGGAACCCTCATTGGGCAAGTTCGGTTTGCACCTGGATGAGTAACACCTGAAAACCACCCGTCCGGTGATTGCCGAAATGCTCAGTCACCCGGTGGCAGAAGAATAGCCGGATCATGACCCATTCGCCCGTGATCGAAAGGGGTCAATGAAAAAGGAGGGGACCGGAGTCCCCTCTTTTCTTGTTCTACTGCGGCTTCTGCGGATCAGTAGCCGGCACCCACCGCGGTCATGAAGGTACGGTTGGGTCATGAGCAGGGAATACCCGTAAGAAAAAGCAGCGGGATGATTCTGGTTGCTTTCACGTTCACTCCTTTGTGGGTTCACTGTTCTCTGGAAAACGTCATGTCGACGTATCCGTTGGACGGCCAGGCAGAGACCTGGAAGATCTCCTTTCCCCTGTGAAAGACCTGCATGCTGCCGTCCCCGGTTTTGACTTCATGAACCTTCTGCCACCCCTTGCGCGCCATTTCAGCTTCATAGAAGGAGAAGGCGTTTTCCACCGTGATTTTGACCTGCATGCGGACCTTGCAATAGTTGTCTGCCAGGCTGCCATGCGCTTCGTAGTCGGTTGTGCCCGGGAGCAGCGGCGCGATGGTGGCCATGCAGCTGCCGGTGGGGTAATCGGCGGATGTTGGGGTGACCGCAGCATCAGCTTCAGCAGGGGCCGTTGCTTCGGGCACTGTTTCAGCGGGTGATTCGGGCAGACATTTCCCCGCATAAACAAACGCGTCGGCATTGATGTGTCCCCATCCACCGGTTTTGTTGTCAACAATACGGACCCGTGCTTCTTTCCCCAGGAGATCGCTTACGTCCCAACTGACGGAAGCCATGGTTTCCCGGTTATTACCGGCGGCTGAACGGACAACCTGGTCCCCGACCAGCAACTGGACGCAGGTGTTCTCCGGGTCTTTTCCGCCCCCGATCAGAAACCGGATCTGGTCGCAGCGCACGGTAAACGTGACAGAGGTCAACGTGCCCGTGGGACGGTCTCCCTGCCGGCTTCCGGGTTCTGTTCCCGGTGCACCCGTGTATTTTTCGAAGGTGCCGATCCAATAAGACCCTTGATAATTGGCTTTCACGGCTTTTGTTCGTGCATATACATTGTCATCCCTCACC
Organism: uncultured Holophagae bacterium; assembly: GCA_964506215.1. GTDB lineage: Bacteria > Acidobacteriota > Holophagae > Thermotomaculales > Thermotomaculaceae > CAZDKZ01. Next base: position 15,789 of record CAZDKZ010000055.1, on the reverse strand, counting down.
GGCTGGTGTTGAAAGGCTGTACCTTCTGCGGTCCAGTTGGTCAGGTTTCCCTGTTCAAAGTTGCTGTTTTCAAATAGCAATTCACCGGCACCAGCGAAATACCACGCGCCTGCGGTCAAAAAGAGGACCAGTAGCAGTTTCTTCATTTCATTTTCTCCTATTTCCGGACTTTCAGTTTCAGTGTTCCTTTTTCCGGTTCCAGCACCTGCATGCAGTCCAGTACTTGGACCTGCACAATACAGGGATGGACTTCCTTGCCCTTGATCTTCGTAGTCCATTCCACATTGCCCATATTCTGGATGGTGATTTTCATGCCCTTCTTTGCCCCCTTGAATCCCAGCTTCTGCAATGCGGCCGGGTTGGTGACGGTGGCCGCCAGGGTTTCAAAAGGTTGGTCCGGTTCCGGTTGATTGGCGACTGCGATACCCAGGGAGCTGGTATAGGATGGCATCCACCCGACGGTTCCCGGTGCGAATGCCGGCAGGCTGAATGCACCAACCAGCAGGATGGGAATGATGAAACGAAAAACACGTTTGCTCATAATTGTTCCTTTCCGGTTTTCTTCCGGCGCGTAGAATCTTTGTTTGGCAGCGCCGTTGATGATCAATACCAGCTTTAACCAGCTTCTGTCCGCACGATTGAATACTTGATTGAATGGGATAATTATCCCAGATTATCGCGGCCAGCGCAAAGGGGCGGGGTTTGAGGCGCGTGATCCCGAAAAAGGAGGGCTGATTCATGCCATTTCTGTTGGGGCATCCTTTGGAATCCAGTCAACCGGGTGTACACTGGATACAAGATTCAAATGATACGTTTGCAGTATGCTGGAAACGCTGTATGTGTGAGATTTGACCGGGAGGTGCCGGATGGCCAAGCGTTTGACCTGGTGCGTGTTGGGGTTCGTTGTACTGGTAACCGCAACCGTCTCAATGGCAGGTGTGAAGGAGCATCCGCTGATCCGTCCATTCCCCGGTTCCACGTTGAATGAGAAGTCTTGCGAATACAAGGATTTTGACGCCTATACGTTTCGTGTCCAGGACCCGGAAACCGGTCGGGAGAAGAAGATCACGGTAAAAGGCAAATTCTGGAAACTGATGTATACGTTGTACAAGCCGGACGGAAACTGGGACAAGTCCCATTCCACGCTGGCGTATATCGAGAACTATAAAGGTGCTGCGTTGAAGAACGGGGGCACCATTCTGTATGAAAAGGGCAGTCACCTGGTGTTCACGCTGCCCGCGGATGACGGGGGAAAAACCTGGGTGCATGTGCGGATCGCCAATTCCGCCCAGCAGATTATCCGGGTGATCCAGGAAGCGCCCATGGAGCAGCAACTGGTGTTCGGTCCGGCCGAAATGAAAAAGGCCCTGGACGCCGATGGTCGCGTAATGCTTCACGGCATCCTGTTTGACACGGACAGGGCGACGCTGAAGGCTGATTCGGCAAAACAGCTCCAGCATGTACTGAAACTGTTGATCGACTATCCTGCTTTGAAACTGGAAGTACAGGGGCACACCGACGACCAGGGGTCTGACGAACACAACCTGGAACTCTCCCGTCAGCGTGCAGAGACCGTGGTGGCCTACCTGGCATTGTTCGGCATTGATAGAGAGCGCCTGGAGCCGAAGGGGTATGGAGAGTCCAGGCCGGTGGCACCAAATACCACCGAGGCAGGGCGATCACAGAACCGGCGGGTGGAACTGGTCAAGTTGCGGTGACGGATGGGTAGATGTTTTGATGGCGGAATTATGAATCGATTGGGATGGATATTCGTTCTGGTGTTATTGTGGATATCTGCAGGATGCGGAAAACAAGAGGAACTTCGGAAGCAGGAGGAGCATTTGACAGAACCCAGCAGCTTGTTCGTCACGGTGAATGATGCCCGGTTGCACGTGGTGGACTGGGGCGGGAACGGTCCGGTATTGACCATGATTCACGGGATGGGAGATTCGCCCCGTATTTTTGATGACGTGGCGCGATACCTGAAGGATGATTTTCGTGTGATCGCCTATGCCCGGCGGGGCCATGGCCAGTCAGCGGCCACCGGACCGTTTGATACGGATACCCTGGTATCGGATCTTGTGGGCGTGCTGGACCAGATGAACATTCGACAGACTTATCTGCTGGGATGGTCCATGGGGGGCAACGAGATTACGGGCTTTGCCACACGATACCCGGAGCGGACGTTGGGGCTGGTCTACCTGGAAGCGGGGTATGACTGGTCGGACCCGGCTTTCTGGACGGCACTGGGACAGTGCCCGGTGAGCCTGGCGCCCGATGAAACAGCCTTGCAGAGCCTGGACAATTTTCGCACTTGGGCCCGGAAATTCTGGTTGACGGAGATTGAATGGACAAACGGCCTGGAGGCGCACCTGCATCAGGTGACCCGGATCCAGCCCGATGGTACCATTCAACCCGTTCCGGTTCCGGAAGTCAGTGAATCACTGATTGAAGGACTGTCGACCAGTAAGCGGGATTATACCGGTGTGCAGGCGCCTGCACTGGCGTTGTACAGCCCCTTGTTTTTCAAGACCGACGAATCAGATCCTGACCTGCAGCAGGCCATGTTCGATTGGGATGCCCGCTATATTGTGCCGTTTCGCCAGGCCAGCAAGGAAAAGATCCGGCGTGAGCTGACCGGTGTGGAGATCCGTGAAATCCCCAACCGGACCCATGGCACCATCGGGGTGAAGGAACCGGAGAAACTGGCAGACATGATCCGGGAATTCCTTCGGGAAGCTCCGTTGGATAATCCGGAGTAAATGCAAACTGAAATGATGGAAAAAGTGCGATCCCTGGATATTTCATTAATTATTCCCGCGTATAACGAGGAAAGATTTCTTCCGGCACTCCTGGATTCGGTGGATGTGGCGCGGGACCGGTATCCCGGCACAGTGGAAGTGATTGTGGCTGACAACGGATCCACGGACAATACGGCCACCATTGCCCGGGAGCGGGGTTGCCGGGTGGTGACCGTTGAAAAGCGGATGATCGCGGCGGCAAGAAACGGCGGTGCAGCGATGGCAACCGGGGAAATCCTGTGTTTCGTGGATGCGGACAGCGCGGTCCATCCCGATGTGTTCTGCGCGGTTGCAACGACTTTGACGGAAAAGGTTGTTGGCGGTGCCACCGGGGTGCGGATGTCCCGGATGTCGGTGGGGATCGGCATTACCTATGGATTGATGGTGCCCTGGGTCTGGCTCACCGGCATGGATACCGGGCTGGTGTTCTGCAGACGAACGGATTTTGAAGCATTCGGGGGATACCGCGAAGACCGGCTGTACTCCGAGGACGTTCATTTCATGGTGGCCCTTCGAAAACTGGGAAAAAGCCGTCGACCCCGTCAGAAACTGAAACGGATCCCGTCGGTCAAAACCACCACATCTGTAAGAAAATTCGACCGGTTCGGAGACTGGCACTATTTCTGGGTGGT
>CAZDKZ010000055.1:0-12256 GCA_964506215.1 uncultured Holophagae bacterium | reverse complement strand
GATGGCGGTGTCCTGGTGGTTGTACTGCAGCAGCCATCGGAGAAAACAAACGCCGTATCCGGAACCTCGGTTGCCGGCATCCAGGCCCTGTCGTCGGTCATGTCTCTCCAGGATCCCGTTGTCTTCCGGGATACTGCTCACCGGAACCAACTGCGATGTGAGTCGGGCGCCACTGTCCGGTTATCGACCGGCAAGCCTTTCTATGTCGGCACGTTTCGAAAAGTGACCCGTTGACAAGTTGCGGCCGGTGACCCTATACTCGTTTTAAGAACTATCCAAATTTGATTGCTTTGCGGTAAATGGGGGGATCCGTGATGAAACGTCTATCTGCCCGGTTGTGCGTGATCGTGTTTGCCTGTTTGTTTGCAACTTCCCATGCGGTAACCCAGGATTTGCCGTTACCCAAGGAGTGGCAGACCCTGTACGTGTGTTTCCTGGGTGCAAACCTGAACTACACGGCGGGAACGGCGGAGGCGGAAACCGCGTTGACCATGGCCCACATGCAGTATCAGTTGCGCCTTGAAGCGGATGGGAAGGCAATCGCGGCGGGGGGTATCGGCCGCGGCACCGGCGTGGATCTGGTGGTGGGCATGACGTTGCTGCGAGCATCTTCCATGGAGGAGGCGCTGACCTGGGCAAATGATGACCCGGCGGTGCGGGCCGGACGGCTCCAGGTATTTATCCGGGAATGGCGGATCCCGGCCGACCGTTTGCCGCAATTGTTGACCGAATAGCCTGACTGTTCCCCGGGGCAGGGGAACGGCTCTCTGTGATATGTCGTTGGAATCGAAATAATGCTCCGGGGGAATTGATGATCCAATTGAAACAACTGATCTGGATTACCAGGTTCATGGAGGCCATGTCCCTGTTCCTGCTCTTCCTGTCCGGCCTGGCCTTGATGGATATTGGCGGCGGACGGGAACCCAACCTGATGCTGGAATGGATCATGGTCTGGTTGACTGTCCCCTGGGTGTTTATCAGTATCCTTCTGGCGCTTTTCACGTCGTTCGCTGCAGGCCGGAAAATGAAGCGGCTGGAATCAGAAAACAGAAAATTGAGGAACCTTGATGCGAACGGTTGAGGTTTTGCAGCTGGTGTCAGCGTTGGGTGGGGCTGTGGCCACGTTTATCGCGGCCATGGAATTGCGTGTGGTCAAGCTGCTGAAGAAAGCCGGGGCCCTGACACCGGAAACGGCCATGGAAGAACCGACCATAAACCGGGTGATGCGCTGGCGGTTGAAAAACCTGATCCAGCGATCCATCGTGCGAACAACTGGTGAAGGGCGGATTTACCTGGATGAAGAGAAGAGATCTTTGATTCACGCCGCCCGGCGAAAACGTGTGTTGGCCGTCATTCTCCCCATGTTGATACTGGTGGTCCTGCTGATTATCTGGCTGCACCGGGATGGCAGGCTTGGATGATTACTGGAGCTGAGAATAAACAGGCAGACGTTAACTATTTGCGGAAAGGTGGCCTGGTCCTTTTGCTGGTTGCGGTGGGCGGGTTTCTGGCAGACTACCTGTTTAACCTGGGATTGACCCGCATCCTCTCTCCCCATGCCTATGGAGACTACAAGATCGCGTACGCATTTGCTTCCATTGCCGGAATTGCCGTGCTGATGGGCGGTGACCGGGCGGCACCCCGTTACCTGTCGGGCTGGCTGGATCAGGGGCAGGGCGGGGCGGTCTCCGGATACCTGTTGTTTTTCACGCGCGTGGCACTGGGCACGTCAGTGGTGGTACTTGTGGTTGTGTTGCTCGCTTTTGGCCTGCACCGCGTGCCGCTGGATCCGGAACGCCATCATGCCATGGTGGTGGCGGTAATCGCGGTTCCGCTGATCGGGGTGGGGGCACTGTTATCCCGGACGCTTCAGTCGGCAAAACATCTGGGTATGGCAGCCTTGCCCTGGCGGGTGGGCTTCCCGGTGTTGAAACTGGTGTTGATCCTGGTGGCAGCCTGGTGGCTGGAAACGGTCCATGTGTTTACGGTTATCATACTGGCCATCGTGGCGATTCTGCTGGTTGGCGGCAGCCAGCTGGTACTGATTATCCGGTTGAAACTGGTGAGCCGCCCGACGACTGTAAACGCTGCCCAGTACTTGCCGTGGCTGCGTCTGTCCGCGCCAATGATGGTAACCATGCTGGTGGCCATGGGGTTGCGCCAGGCGGACCTGTTGCTCCTGGAAGTCCTGGGCGAAGAGCATCACGTGGGATTCTTCGCGGCGGCCGCCACGGTGGCACACCTTGTGATGATTACCCAGATGACGGTGATCGCGCTGGTTGCCCCGTTGATCGGTCCCTCACTGGATGCCGGAATCGATGCGATGCGTTTCACATTCCGTCGGGGACAACGGTTGATGCTGTGGCTGATTGTACCCGCAACGCTGCTGCTGATGGTGACCGGTCCGGTTGTACTGAAGTGGTTCGGAAAGGGATATGACAGCGGATATCCCGCGCTGCTCATGTTGCTGGCGGGATACCTGCTCTGGGCGTTGTCCGGATTGGCGTCAACGTTCCTGCAATATGGCGGGAAAGGACGCCAGGTGCTGTGGGTCAACCTGTTGACCCTGTTGATCGCGGTTGTCCTCAACTTTTTATTGATCCCCCGTTATGACATGACCGGTGCCGGGATCGCCACTGCGGTTGCGTTCGGTGCAGGGGCCATCCTGAGCATGATCCTGTACCGGGTTCATAGAAACTCCCTCTGTCGGGTGTTCACCGATTGATCAGGACCTGCCTTCCTGCAATTCACGCAACGCTTCACTCATGGGTTTCATGGGCGCCGGGGAGAAGATGAATTCCACCGGAAAACCGAAATATTCACTGATACGGAATGCCAGATCCAGGCTGGGGTTGTATTCTTCCCGCTCCAGGTAGCCCACGGTCTGGGGATTGACACCGATGATTTCCGCCAGCTCCTTTCGGGATATGTCCCGTTCCTGCCGCAAAACGGCAATCCGGTTGTAAATCTTCCGTGCTTTCATGACATTTCTCCCGGTGTCTCAGTCTCGGTCCAGGCAAGGATGGAAGCCGGCAGGGTATGGGCCAGGTAGATCAGGCTGCCCGCCAGCGGTACCGTGATCACGAATGAAATTGCGGGAATCAGCCGGTAGAAAACCGCATGGCTCATGAGCAGTACCAGGCAGATGACGGTGAACCATGCATACGCGTAGCGAAGCGCGTGATAGGTGAGCTGCGTTTCCCGCTCGTCCAGGTCGTCCACGTTCTGGTGGGTCAGCTTCCAGAGTCCGCTTTGCATATGGACTTTGTAAAAGGTGATTCCGACCAGTGCCAGCGAGAGCAGTCCCAATGCATCTACCAGGTGGGTCATGTCCCGATTGTGGTAGACAAAATAGAAGCAGACATTCATGACCACCAGGAACAGATAATTGACCATAACCAGTGTTCGACGTCTTTGTTTGTGTTGATTCATGATTGACCTCCTGTTTGAAAAATATCTTCAAAAAGATAAAAAACTAAAAGAACTGTTGTAAATATACGCATATCGAAGCAAAAAATCAATAGTCAATTGAGAAAAATATCAGAAAAATTCTGGAAATATCTGCCAGTCAACCAGTTACGACGTCGATTTTTTTGCACGGACACTGCCCAGGATCAAGCCCAACACCACCGAAAGCAGGACAGCGAACAACACGCGGTAGTTTTCGGGCAGCAGAAAGGTGATGGTATGGGCCGGGATCCAGAACAGCGGAATGGTCTTTTTGAAGACGAAGCCCCACATCCTGTCCCAGTCCACGCGGTTCAGCAGGTTCAGCATATCCAATTGACTGATGGGAAAGCGACCGTTATGGTCCCCGATGAACCGATCGGTCAGGTGATGGGTGAGCATCATGGGCGGTGCGAAAATGATATTCATGAACACCGAGATGGCAAACGCGCTGAGGATCCGGTTCCAGGGATCGGGCAGGTTGCCGATGGCCGGGAATACGTTTGGTGTGCCGGTAGCAAAAATGATGAATGCCCAGTAGATGGCGATCCCCAGGAAACCCCAGACAATCATCTTCGGCAGGACCCCGAAGCCCCGGGTATCATAATTGCCGGTGTTGATCCGCATGGCCAGTACTTCCCCGGCCGTTGCGAGTACGCCGAACTTGAGAAAGGATAAAAGTACCGGCATCTGTCCGTAGGCAGATTCATACAGGGCCCTTGTTCCGGGAACCAGGAAGAAAGCAGCCAACACACAAATCAGGAATGCAGCAAAAAAATCACCCGGTCGCATGATCACCTCGCTTTGTCAAATCGCTTCATTATTCAATGGATTGGATGATGTGTCAATTGTCCATTCCGATGTCCCCGATGATATCCGAAAACGGGGCATCCAAGTTTCATGTTGACATTCGCGTTCAAGCTACTATATTTATAGTAGAACGACGAAAAACATAGGAGGGCGTGTTGAAGCCAAAACGATTGACCGGGCTGGAACAGGAAATCATGGATCGGATCTGGGAGATGGAAGGGGATTTCTCGGTTCGTGATGTTTTGGAACATACCTATCCGGATGGGGAAAAAGCGTATACCACGGTACAGACAGTGATGAACAATCTGTGTGAGAAGGGCTACCTGAACCGCCGGAAGGTGGGTCCCGTCAACCTGTACAGCATTGCGATCCGGCGCCGGGAGATTCTCAAGGATGAAACGGACGGTTTCCTGAAACGGATGTTTGGCGGTTCTTCCCTGTCGCTGGTCAACTACCTGATTGGCCAGGACAAGCTGACCGCGGATGAACTGGCCCGGCTGGAGACTTTGCTGAGGGAAAAGACCGGTGATCCGGGAGGTGATGCATGATGACCTGGCTCGGTGAACTGGCCACCTCCCTGCTGGAACTGCTCCCCATGATGCTGCTGCGCTCTTCCCTGGTGGCAGCATTGCTCTACGTGTTGTCCCTGCTGACACGCCGGGTGTCCTTGCGCGTGGTCCGGAACCTGATGCTGGCGGGCTTCCTCGTATTGCTGGTGCCGCCGGTGGAACTGCTGCAGCTGAAATTGCCGCTGGACGCCCTGGCATTGACTTCCGTAGTCGGAACTGGGCGTGGTTCCGTACAGGGAATGACAGCTGCCGGTTCGGATGCCGGGTGGCTGGTGTTGGGCTATCCGTTGGTTGTGATGGCGATTTTGGGACTTATGGCCATGAACACCATACGGTATACCCGCAGACTCAAGAGCACCGTTCCGTTACGGGTTGGATTTGATCGGATCTCCGCCCGACTGACGGTCCGCCAATCGGATAGCAATCATTCCCCTTTCCTGGTAGGGCTTCACCGGCCGCTGATCGTGGTACCGGTGACCTGGAATGACTGGACCGACGCGGAACGGGATACGGTACTGCATCATGAGCTGGGACACCTGGCCCATGGGGACAACTGGTCCGCGGTGCTGAGCGGACTGGTAACAGCTGTCTATTTTTTCAATCCGTTGGTCTGGCTGGTGAAGGACAGGCTGGAGCTGGTCCAGGAGCTTCGGGCGGATCTTTACGCGACACAACACAACACAGCCGGCATTGCCGGATTCGCCCGTCAACTGGTCAACGTGGCGGGCACCTTACAACACACACAAGTGCGAGCCCCGGGACTTGCATTAACCGAACCATACAGGCGCCTGGTTCATCGTGTGAATCATCTGTTCTGGGAAGGAAAGGAGAGTCGAATGAAACAGAGCTGGATTCGCAGTTTCATGGTCATTGCACTTGTGGTGACCGGTCTCGCACTGGTATCGGTGCGGGGTGGCGTTGTGCAGGCGGCGGAAGCCGTGTCGTTTACGGAAGAGCGTGCTGAGGATGTGATCGTAAAGCCGGTTCCGGTGAACAAGGTCGCACCTGAGTATCCGCCCGAAGCCAGGAAGGAAGGTATCCAGGGCCGCGTGGTGATTGATGTGCTGGTGGACAGGGACGGTGAAGCCGTGAAAGTCAAGGCTGCGGAATCTCCCCATGATTTGCTGACCAAGGCCGCGATCATGGCCCTGGAGCAGTGGCAGTTCAAGCCCGGAACCATCAATGGTGAGCCCGCGATAATGAAGATACAGGTCAAACTGGACTTCAAACTGGATAATGATACCGGAAAGGTTCGGGCAAAAACCACGGACCCCGAGGCCCCACCTAAAGAAGCGAAATAACCAACGGACAACGCGCAGCGGGGAGACGTCCCCGCTTTTTTTTGTATGCATTAACGGGGTTGAATCGGATTCCGATGGAATCGGAACTGTTGCCAGACCAGGTAGCCGCCCCAGGCAAGGGCAAGGACCATGATGGTGGCCCCCAGAACCTGTGCACCGGCTGCGATCGCGTGATCATACTGGATCAGGCCGCTTTCGGTGAGAATGTACTGCCAGTCATGGAATCCATAGGGCGCCTGTCTGCCGGTGGTGCCCCCCACCAGGGGAAGGACCAGCGACCGTGCATCGTTGATATAGGGTGCCAGGTCCAGGTGATTTTCGCCGTACCACCAGAGACAAACCGCAGCGCCGAACGTGTCCCGTGTCTTGAACAGGAGCACCAGGCAGCAGACCAGGGGGACAATCAACTGGCCCAATGATCCCCCCAGCGAGGTGATGAACCGGCCGAATGGCCGGAAAAAAACGTGTCCTGCTTCATGGAAAGGCAGGTTGACCAGGTGGAGAATGGAATTGCCCGCCGCGTTGGACGCGATGGGTGCCAGGATCAGACGAAACCCCCAGATGGCCAGAATCAGCAGGAAAACGCTTTTTGCCGCCAGTACGGCTGTGCCTGCATCGGGGTTGACCGTGAACAGCAGTTCGCCCAGGTATTTCCGGCTGAAGAACGGTACCTTCGCGTGTACAACAGGTGATGGCGGCCGTTTTCGGGTATCCCGTACCCGGTCAAAAATGATGCCGCACCGGGTGCATTCCGGCAGGTCATGGTTTCGTGGATGCCCGCACCTGGGGCAGGTGGGCGGTTCCGCTTCCGCGAACGGTTCCGGCTCCGGTTCGGGCAGGTCCAGTTCCAGGATGTCCCCGTTTTCAGTTGGCAGATCGTTTTTCATGTGTACAGGGTACGGTTGAAGTGGCGGTTTCGTCAAGAATAGAGAGATAGTTTCCTTTTTTGTCATGTTAAAATGATCATAGTTCGATCATTCATACCAGGAGGAATACATATGGCTGCTCTATTATCATTGTGGTTGCCGATCCTGTTGTCGGCGGTATTTGTTTTTTTTCTCAGTTCCTTTCTCCACATGGTGATGCCCTATCACCGGAGCAATTTCAAAAAACTGGACAGGGAAGATGAGGTGATGGCGGCATTGCGACCCTTTGTCATTCCACCCGGTGAATATGCTGTCCCCAATCCCGGTTCCCACAAGGAAATGTGCACCGATGCATACAAGGAACGGGTGGAGAAGGGGCCGGTTGCGCTCATGACCGTCATGGAAAACGGTGTGCCGAAAATGGGTGCCAGCCTGGTCCAGTGGTTCGTCTATTCGGTGATTGTGGGTGTATTTGCCGGTTATGTGGCCATTCACGCGGCCGGGCCGGATGCTCATTACCTGGCCGTGTTCCGGTATGTGGGCACGGTGGCATTCGTGGGCTATTCCCTGGCGCTGCTGCAGAATTCCATCTGGTACAAGCGCGCCTGGTGTACCACGTTCAAGTTTGTGTTTGACGGATTGCTGTATGCACTGGTAACCGCCGGAACGTTCGGCTGGCTCTGGCCCTGAGTCTCCCGTAAGTTGTAAAGAAAAAGGCCCGCCATCCGGCGGGCTCTTCTTATTTTGCGCCGTTTGCTTCCAACATCTTCACAATGTCGGGTCCGCTGAGCATGGTGGTTTCTTTTGCGGCCGCCAGGATGGTTTCACCTTCGTTGGTTTTCGCGTTTACGTCTGCACCGGCCCGGATCAGCAATTCCACGCAGTCCAGTCGTCCGTTGTTTGCCGCGTGGTAGAGCGGTGTCTGTCCCCGAATGTCGGCAACATCAATGAGCGGTTTTTTCTGCAACAGCAGTTTCAGTGCGCCAGCGTTGCCCATGAAAGCGGCGCTGGTGAGCGCCGTCCATCCATTGTCATCTTCTGGATGTACAGCGGCACCGGCGTTCAGCAGCAGCCGGGCTGTTTCGGTGGGGTCCCCTTCATGGCTGTTGCAGGCGGCCATCAACGGGGTCTGGTTGTCGTTGTTCACCTGATTCGGATCGGCTCCCGCTTCAATGAGCATTGCCACGTGGGGTGCGTTGGCATGGGCACATGCCAGTGCCAGGGCGGACATGCCATATTTGTTGACAGGTGTGACAGACGCCCCGGCGCTCAGCAGGGCGCTGGTGGTCTCTACCGGACACTGGACCATGGAACCCGCCAGCATCAACGGGGTCCAGCCATCTCCATCCGCAAGTTCCAGGTCCGCTCCCCGCTCAATAAGGGCCGAGAGAATTGCCGTCTGTCCCTTGGCGATAGCAGTCATGACTGCCGTGTCACCATCCGGTGTGGTGCCGTTGATGTCCGCACCCGCGTCAAGGAGCAGGGTCAACGCTTCCAGCTCTCCCCGTTCTGCCGCAACCATCAAGGGTGTTTCGTCATACTCGTTACGGGAGTCCAGGCTGGCACCACCATCCAGGAGTGCCCGCATCATTTCCAGGTTGCCATCCTTCACCGCCCGGTGCAGTGCAGGAGCACTGGTCTGTCCGGTGCCATCCGGATTGGCACCGGCTTTCAACAGGATGTTCACCATTTCCACGTTTCCGGACCAGGCAGCAATGGCGATCAGATCGTCGCGCTGAGATTCCACATACTGGTTGGGATCCGCTCCGTCCGCCAGCATGGTCTGGACGGTTGCGGTTTCGCCGTTGGAGATCGCGGTTGCCAGTTCTTCCGGTCCCGCCGGCCCGCAACCCCAGGTACAAAGGAGCAGGACAGATACGAACAGCATGCAGCATGCATGACGAGCGTGTTTCATCGGTTCCCCCTGTTTCAACGATTGTTAACCTGAATTATACCGGATATGCCGGGTTGGATTGAACCGGCTCTTTATGGATTTTCCGGGGAGCCGAATTTCTGCTTCCGTGAATCGATCCAACGGTCCATGTGAAGTTCCAGCAGGTTCAACGGTACCGGTCCGGTCAACAGGATTTCCCGGTGAAATGCGGCCAGTTCGAATTCCGGCCCGAGGGCCTTTTCGGCTTTTTCACGGAGTGCCAGGATGCGCAGTTCACCGATCTTGTAAGTCAACGCCTGGGCAGGCCAGGCGGCATAGCGTTCAATTTCCCGGACCATACCGTTTCCATAGCCATACGGCTTGATGTGGGTCAACGCGTCATCAACAGACCATCCCCCGGCATGGATGCCCACATCCAGCATCAGGCGCAGGGCCCGCCAGAGCTCGGATCGGAGTTGCCAGAGCTGCTGACGGGAATCGCGGTACAACCCCAGGTCACCACCGAACCGTTCCACGTACAGGGCCCAGCCTTCCACGTAGGCGCCGTAAAATGTCCACTGCCGGAAAGCAGGCAGGTTGCTTTCCCGCTGAACGGAGAGCTGAAAATGATGACCGGGAACAGCTTCATGGAGAAACAGCGGTTCGTTGACCACGACGGGCCAGCGGCGGAGATCGTCGGCATAAACATAAAAGACGCCCGGTCGTGAACCGTCCCGTGTTCCCGGCCTGTAATGGGATACCCGGTCCGTTGTCCGGATCTCCATCGGTGTTTCAATGGTGATACCGAAATGGTCGTGCAGACGGGGCACTACCCGGGTCATCAGTCGCTGGTAGGCATGGACCAGCTGGTTCTTGCTGGTGTATTGCCTGATGGGCTGGCCGGGGCTGATTTCGCCGGAAATTTTCTGTATCTGTTTGACGATGCGGCTGACCTCCTGTTGGCCCAGTTGAAATATTTCTTCCGGTGACAGGTCACTGGTGGTGTACGCTCGTATCCGGTATGCATACCAGTTCCGCCCGTTGGGCAGACTGGACCAGGCCAGGTCTTCCCTGCAATGGGGCAGGTATTCCTGTTCCATGAACCGGATGAGCCGGTTGAACGCAGGGGCAAGCTTGTTGCGGATTGCATGCGCGTATGCCTGTTTCAGCCGCTTCCCGGCGGCCTTGTCAACGTCCGCGGGCATGTTGTCGATGCACCCGTAGAACAGGCTCTTTTCCGGTTTATCCGGTGCCACCTCCTTCAACCGCTCAATGGTCCGTTTCGCGATCCGTGCGGAGAGGACGACCTGTTGTTCCACACCGGCGCGCATATTGGCGATTGCGGTGTCTACCCAGCTCACGAACCCGTCCATCCGTTTTAGAAAATCGTCATAGTCTTTGACCGTGTGAAACGGATGGGTGGATTGTCCTGTTCCCCATTCTGCGAATTCTGCCGGCAGGCAGTTCATCTGGTCCAGCGGCAGGAGGTGTTCCGGATACCGGAGTCCCTCCCGTTCGGTCCGGACCAGGTTATCGAAGATGAGCAGGTTAAATTGTTCATCGTCGCTCAGCCGGTACCGTTGAATTTTTGCGGCACGTGCCTGGAATTCCCGAAGCATGGACGCATATCGGGTACGGTGGGCCACACTGATGTTGTTTTCAAACCGGTCATTGTATCGATTGTCCCCCAGCGATGTGGCAACCCGGGGATGCATGCGCAGGAATGCTTCGTTGAAGTCGTCCAGCAACGCCACAAGTGTCTGACTGTTGGTTTCGACGGAAACGCCCTCTTCGCATCGACCAATTCCGGAGAAGCTGACCAGGATGACGAGAAACAGGACCTGTACCCGACGGATTCCTGTTTTTGCAGATGGCATGACGACCTCCCGGTTTTTCGATGACCTGTTCTGGGGTACGGATTGACCCGGCGAATGTTTGCCGGTGCGACCGGATCAGACATCCGTTGTCGTGGTTGCAAGATGGTTGTGTGTGTAGGATCATGGAAAGAGAATCACGGAAAAATCAGAAACCGGAAGGAGAAGTCAACTTGGAAGTGATGCTGTTCAAGATCGGAGCAGTTGTGCTGATTTTCAGCGTTGGGGTGGCCGGCGGGATGATGCCGGTGCGAATCGAACTGGGGGACACGGGACGGCGCCGGTTGACATTGGGCAATTCATTCTCGGCCGGGGTATTCCTGGGGGCGGGGTTGTTGCACATGTTGCCGGATGCGCTGGACCAATTCAGCGGATTCGCCGGGGCGATTGAATATCCATTGTGTGCGTTGACCTGTGCCGCTGGTTTTCTGCTGATTCTCCTGATTGAGAAGGGCCTGTTGGGCGGCAGGGAAGATCTTTCGGGTATGAATGGCGGGAACCGGTTCTATCCTTATGTTCTGCTGCTGGTGCTTTCCATTCATTCGCTGATCGCCGGGGCGGCCCTGGGACTGGAGGATGCGTTCCTGGCTTCGCTGGCCATCTTCATCGCCATTATTGCCCACAAGGGTGCGGCGGCTTTTTCGCTGGGTGTCAGTCTTCGGCAGGGTGAATTTGATCGTCCACGTCATATCCGTCTGATTGTCCTGTTCTCCATCATGGTTCCTGCCGGTGTCCTGGTGGGCAGCATGTTCTCATCCGCATTCAGCGGTACATTGGATGTCATGTTTGAGGGAATTTTCGATGCCCTGGCGGCGGGTACCTTTCTCTATGTCGGCATCCTGGAAATCCTTTCTGATGTCTTTGAGGAGAAACAGCACCATTGGCGCAAACTGATACTGGTTTTTGTCGGGTTTGCCCTGATGGCAGCTATTGCCATCTGGACATAGAAACCTCGAAATTGTGGAGGCAGCCATGAAAAAGCGGATCCTGATTGCCGGTCTTCTCGGTGGCATTGCCATGATCGTCTGGGCCTTCGTGGTCAATGGTATCCTCGGGTTCCAGGCCAGAATGGACATGAAGAAATTGAATGATGAACAGGCCGTGTACGCGGTGTTGAAAGAACAGGTGCCCGGTCCCGGCCGGTATGCCTGCAATCCGGTTCCGGTGGAAGGACAGGGTTTTCCCCTGGATGAGCCGGCGTACAGCATTCTGTATGGCGGTGTGGGACACGAGGCCGCGGGGAACATGCTGCTGCTTCACCTGGTGCTGGCAATGTTCCTGGCCCTGATTGGTGCAGCCCTGCTGTCCCGGATGTCCGAGCCGGTACTGGGCAGTTATTGGAAACGTGTCATGGTGTTTACCTGCATTGGCCTGGTGGTGGCGCTCCAGGCAAATGTCTGGCGATCCGGCATCGGGGATTATCCGTTGGCAGATGCGCTGCTCATGGGTCTGAATACCCTGGCCATGTGGACGTTCGTGGGCCTGGTGGTGGCATCCATTGTAAAGCCGGTTGCAG
>CAZDKZ010000054.1:5805-17046 GCA_964506215.1 uncultured Holophagae bacterium | reverse complement strand
TTGCCCGGAATGATCATACCGCCTTCCGGATTATTGTAAATCTCGGGGTCGGTGGATGAAAACAGTTTGCTTACGTCCAGTTTTGGTGCCGGTTTGGATTGAACCGATTCCCGGGCCCCTGTTTCCCCGGGAGCCGTTTCGGTTTCTTCCGCGTTGGAACGCATGTCCGGTGCAGGATCCTGGGACGGTTGCGGTTGGGTGGGGACCGGTTTGGGTCGTATGATGACTTCCGGTGTGTTTCCCCGGGAACTGGCTTCGTTTGAAGGGGCTCCCCTTCCGCCGGCAGCCCGCCGGCTGATGTCCGAAAACAGCTTTGCGTCCGGGTTCTCGGTTTCCCGGTCTTCCGGCAGGTCCACGAAGGTGAACTTGATGGGTCCTTCCGGTTCCTTCAGCTTTTCCATGTTGAGAAACTCGACCCGCATGGCCTTGAACAGGGTGTGGTCCGCCGCCAGGAAACCCAGCAGCAGGATGATGATGGCCATCAGCAATGCTTCGGTCAGGGTCAGATCCCGTTTCATGGGTTCTCCGGGAGAACGGCATGGAAGATACGGTGGCGAATGAGACTGTAGTCTACCTGTTGTACGGAGGGATGGATCCGATTGGACAGGAAAACCACAATGGTCTGTGCATCCGGTGAGATCGCGATACCGGTGCCCGTAAAGCCGAAATGATAATAGTAGTTGTCAGTCTTCATCAATGGCAGTTGCCATTCCGGTAATTGAACCAGGCGCCGGGCAAGCAAGGCACAGCCGGCGGCGGTTGCAAACAGGCCGGAATTTCCGGAAAAGCCGCCATCGTGAAAGGCGTTCAGGTCATGGACCAAGCCCTTGATGACAATGTTCGGACGAAACAGGGCCGGGTCCGGTGTGCTGACGAAGTCAGCAGCCATCTTCTGCTCGAACCGGTTGCCGGTTTCCGTGGGCATCACATCCGGCCGGTCGCCCGGTTCCATTTCGCATCCGGTTGCGTCTTCCAGGTATTCTGCTGCCAGTGACCGGAATGACCGATTCGTGACTGATTCCAGCACCCGTGCCAGCAGCAGGTAGCCCAGGCAGGAGTAGGTCTTCCCTTTCGCGCCAAACCCCCGGTGAAGAATCGTTTCGTGGTACGGTGCGTCAAAGTGATAACAGGGAAGCCAGGGAATCAGTCCGGCTGTGTGATTCAGCAGGTTGCGAATGGTGACAGACGGCGGAAACGAAGGCAAAAAACGTTCGACCGGTGCGTTCAGATCCGGTATGTGTTTGTGCGCCAGGGGAAAGCTGACCAGCGGCTTGGTAAGCGATGCAACATCATAAACCGGGTCGAAATCGGAATCCGGCAACCGGCGGTCTGTTTGTGATCCATCCCGCCCGTAAATAGAAATGGAAAGGGAGGGGGTTGTCCCCTCCCGGATCAGTTGCGTTAGAATTGTGTGAAGCATTTACCGGCATCGGCCATTTCGGAAATCAACTTGGTGTACCGCAGGGCCTTCAGACCCGCTGAACCGGTGACCTCGACGGGTTTGTCCTGGATGATTGCATCCAGGAAAGAGCCGATTTCCGCTTCCAACTGGTCACGATCTTCTACTTGAATAGGATGGTTGACTAATTGCTGGTCCCGGTAGAACATTTTCTTCAGCTTCCGGTTGTTCAGATCCGCGCTGAAGTACGTGTTGATCCCGCCGTCGAAGACCCGCATGCTCCGTTCCCGTTCGGCTGCCACACGGCTGACATCCAGCTCAGCCAGGCATCCGGACTCAAACTCAACCAGTGCATAAGCGATATCGGTCTTATCTGAAACCACCTTGGCACCCTTCACGGTAATCCGTTTTACCGGGCTTCCGTCCAGGGCGAAGACAAGATCCATGTCATGAATCATCAGATCCAGGATGACGTCAATATCTACGCTGCGGCCCGTAAACGGCGAATACCGGAATGTCTTGATTACGGAAGGGTGCTGTACATTGGCCTTCAACGCTGCGAAAGCACGGTTGAACCGCTCAATATGTCCAACCTGGAACTTGACCTTCTTTTCATCGGCCAGTTTGACCAGCGCCTCTGCATCGGCGATTTCGCTGGTTACCGGTTTTTCAACCAGCACATGCTTGCCGTGTTCCATGAAGAAGCGGACCGCTTCATAATGGTGAACCGTGGGGGTGGCAATGGATACGGCTTCCACTTCGTCCACGATGTCCTGGTATTTCTGAACGTAGGGGACGTTGTACTTGGCGGCAATTTCTTTGCCCCGTTCCTCGTCAATGTCCACGACGCAGACAAATTCCGCCTGATCCAGTACGCTCATGACCCGGGCGTGAAATTTTCCCAGGTGACCGGTTCCGATTACTGCAGCTCTAACCTTACTCATGTCGGGTTCTCCTTCAATATTGAAGAATTTCTCGATTCAACGGTTTATGGACCTGAACGCCGGTGATTCGCCAATCCGTTACGGGTTGGCAACCGGCTGTTCCTGCTCTGATTCATAACTGAAAACGCACAACATGCTTTCGCAGGTTCGTACCCGGGTATTATCACAGATTCAGCAGGTGATTTCCACTGATGTCCGGTCAGTTGGTGGTGACATAGGCGGGCCAGTACACCCGGAAGGTGCTGCCGTTGCCCGGGATTGAGTCGACGGTGGTGATGCCCCCGTTCTGCAGAACAATCCCGTGGACCGCCGCCAGTCCCAATCCTGATCCCTGACCCACCTCCCGGGTGGTGAAGAACGGTTCGAAGATCATGGACAGGTTCCCGGCGGGTATACCGACGCCATTGTCGGTGATGCTGATGACAACATAGAGGCCGGGACTGATCACGTCGTTTTGATGTCGCATGTCTTCTTTCAGGTACTGCTGTGACACCCGGATGTCCACCGTTCCGTTGTCAGAGTGACCGGTATCGCGTATTGCAGAGATGGCGTTGAGGCAGAGGTTGAGAATCACCTGTTCCAACTGGTCACGGTCTGCCCGGATTTCCGGAACCGGGTCGTTGGCGGTGCAGGTTACCGTGATGTCAAGACCTGCAATGGAGCGGATCATGCCCAGTATCCGTTGGATTTCTTCGACAACATTGGTGGGAACCGGTTGGATCAGCTGTTTCCGGCTGAACGCAAGCAGACCCTTGACCAGTTCTGCGGCCCGGGTACCGGCGGACAGCACGGTTTTCAGCTGTTCATATTGGGGAGAGGTCGGATTGAAACCGGTCTGGAGCAATTCGGTGTACCCGTTAATGACGGTCAGCAGGTTGTTGAATTCATGAGCGAAACCGCCTGCCAGGCGCCCCAGGGCGTCCATTTTCTGGGCTTGGCGAAACGCTTCCTCAAGTTCAATTCGTGAAGTGATGTCGGTCATAACACCTTCGAAATACAGAACGTTTCCCTGTTCATCTTTTACGGCGCGGCCGTTGTCCTCCACCCAGATCAGGCTGCCGTCACGACGGGTGGTGATGTAGGTGGAATGGTGGCCCGTATCCTTCTGGATAACGTTATGCGTCCAGGTTTCCCGGTCCCGCTTTTCCCGGAACAGGTTGTTGACGTTGACCGATAGCAATGATTCCTTGTCCTCGTATCCCATGATGGTGGCCAGTTCCCGGTTCGCTTCCAATACCTGTCCGTCCAGCGAGGTCCGGTAAATGCCTGCCGGGAGATTGTCCAGCATATCCCGATAGCGCCGCTCGGCACGTTCCATACTGCCGATTGTGGTCAGGCGTTCTTCTTCCGTTCCCATGAGCAGGGCTGTGATCTCCAGCAGCGACCGTTCGGTTTCTGTCAGGGATACGGGGCGGGTATAAATACAGCACAGCGACCCCACCGGTTCGTTCCCGGACCAGACGGTCTTGGCCAGATATGTTTGAAGGCCCAGGGGCAGAACACTGGGATCTGTCTGTGCATATGGGGAACAGGAGAGGTTGTGAATCTCCAGGGTTGCTCCCCGGGTCTTCTGGATTACATCAAAGCAGATGTGTCCCTGAGGATTGTCTTCGATCAGCATGTTTTCCGGCAGTTGCCAGCTGCACCAGGTCCGCAGCATGCCGTTGTCCAGCCTGTTGTACAGTACCATGTCGGGCTTGAGCAGTTGTCCCAGTTTTTGAACAAGGGCGTTCATGTTCTGACGGGGCTCGCGGTGGTATTGCCGATAGCAGGTCTGGAGCGCCTGCAGGCCTTGATGAAGCTTATGCGGTTCCGGTTCCATCGGGCTCCGCGCGACGGAACGGATTGCCCACTGGAGGGTTTCAGGGTCGCCGGCACCGGGAATCAGCAGGCGGTCTGTGATGTCGCTCAGGCAGGAGAAGTCGGACCGGGAATCCAGAATGATGCCGAAGACAGGACAATTCAGTTGCGGACGCAGGGATTGAACCATTTTCAGCAAGTCTTCCGGCAGTGGATCCAGCAGGAACAACATTTCCATGGGTTCCGCATGCAACGCTTCGTGGAAATCGGACGCCGTATGATAGATACAACAACGCTTGCCGGGAACGTCAAATGCTTCCGGCTGGCATACAGCCCCGTGGTCATGCGAGGCCAACACGGCTAGATTGGTTGCAAATTCCCCCATAGCGCCCCAACGCGGTGTAGTGGCGTTATTTTAGCATCAGCATGCATGAAAGTACAGAAAAACGGAATTTCTGGGGACTCATAATTCCTTTGTTTTATGTGTCTTCCACTTTTCTAGATATTGAATACTATTTGCAGAACCGGTGGGTTCAAAAATTTGTCACTTTGTGAATCAGTGGTAACGGGGCCAGGTGAAACCGTTACCGGCCGTAATCAATCCGAAAGAAACAGTGTTTTTCGTTTGACAGGAAAATTTCACAGCCCTAAAATATGAATGTGTTCATAATTGAACGAATTCATTCCGGAGTGTCTGGATGGGATTAAGGGAACAGAAAAAACAGCGGCGGAACAAGCGTGTGCTGCAGGCAGCCATGGTGCTCTTTCATGAGAAGGGCTTTGAGGGGACGACCATGTCTGCAGTCGCCGAGCGCGCAGATCTGGCTGTGGGTACGCTCTACAATTATTACAGCAACAAGGACCAGTTGTTTATTGCAGTGTTGAAAGACGAGTTTTCCCGGATCGGTTTCGGATCGGCAAGCCTGGCGGAGGGGCAGGATCCCGTGCAATTCCTGATGCAGCCCATGGAACGGTTGTTGCTATTGCTCCAGGCCCATGAGAAGGACATGTGGCTGGAGCTGTCTGCCGCCATTTACAAGGCCGGCAGAACGGTGGAAGAGCCCGTATTTGAGCTGGACTGGATGCTGATCACCGAGTTGACGAACCGGTTGTCCCTGTTGAAGCAAGGGGGATTTCTGATGTCCACCGTTGATCCAACCAGAGCAGGGATGATCTTGTTCGGCAGTTTTCTGTTTCGTTTCCAGATGTATCTGATGACCAGGGCGTTCACCGCAGATGCGATGAAGGCAGAATTGCTGGCTGATATTAAATTGATATTTCAGGGTTTTCGACCGCAGATCGGGGAGGAATTATGAGTCGGTTTTATCATGTAATGCACGGATGTGTGGGTGTCATTTGTCTGGTTTCAACACTGGGCGTGCTGGGCGCCTCAAGTGCCGAGGAGATTGCCCGGAAGGTGGATGAACTATACCGGAGCAAAACCAGCTATGCCGAGCTGTCCATGGAGATTGTAACCCCCCACTGGCAGCGGACACTGGATATGAAAGCGTGGTCCCGCGGGATGGACCAGACATTTATCCGGATTCTCAGTCCGCGGAAAGAACGGGGTGTGGGGACGTTACGCATTGATACCGAAATGTGGAACTATCTGCCCAGGACCGGCAAGGTGATCAAGATTCCGCCATCCATGATGATGAGCGCCTGGATGGGTTCGGATTTCACCAACGATGACCTGGTGAAGGAATTTACCCTGACCAAGCATTATACGTTCAAGTTACTGGAGCCGGAAGATCGGGAGGCAGGGTTGCTGTACCTGGAGGCGCGCCCGAAGCCGGATGTACCGGTGGTCTGGGACCGGATTCTCATTGTGGTGCAGGAGACGGACCTCTTACCGGTTCGCCAGATGTATTTTGACGAAAAAGGACAATTGATGCGACAGATGGTCTTTACCGAAATTACACAGTTCGGTCAGCGTCGGGTACCCGCAGTGATGACACTGACACCGGCCACCAAGGAAGGACATCGGACCGTCATTCGGTACAAGGACCTTCGCTTTGACCTGGATTTGAAGCCTGATGTGTTCTCGCTGCGAAATCTTCGCCAGCCATTGGAGAAATGACCATGATCCGGATCGCGTTTCGCAACCTGTTTCGCCAGCGGCGGCGTTCATTGCTGACCCTGCTGACCATGATGGGCGGTTTTGTGCTGGCAGCCTTCTCCATCGCATGGGCGGACGGAACTTACAATTCGGTGATTGAGGCATTTACCCGTAACCGGTTGGGCCATATCCAGATTCACAGCGGGGACTATCTGGATCAACCTTCCCTGTATAAGTCCATCGGGGATGTGTCTTCGGTGGGAGAGCAACTGGCGCATGTGGACGGAGTGGTCCATTGGACGCCGCGGATCTTCGCATATGGATTGGGTTCAGTGGAAGACCGCGCGGCTGCCGTCCGGTTGATCGGCATTGATCCGAGCCGGGAGAATGCCGCTACTTCATTCAGTAACAAGATCATCTCGGGCGGAACACTGGGTGCTGAACCGGCTCATGAAATGATCCTGGGACAGGGTCTGGCCCGTCAGCTGAAAGCCGCTATCGGCAGTGAACTGGTCATCGTGTCCCAGGCGGCCGATGGTTCCATTGCCAATGATCTGTATACCGTGACCGGTATCCTGGACAGCGGAGACCCCATGGCGGACCGTCTGGATTGTTACCTGCACCTGGCCGACGTCCAGGAACTGATGGTCATGGAGGGACGCGTCCATGAAATTGCCATCATCGTGGATGAATTGAAACGGGTGGAGACAGTGGCCCAGTCCATTCGGACAGTTCTCCATGACGAAGCGCTCCGGGTGGAAAGCTGGCGTCAGTTTGCGGCTTCATTTTACCGGGCAATGCAGGCGGACAAGCAGGGAAACTGGATTACCCTGCTGGTGATTCTGCTGATTGTTGCGGTGGGCGTACTGAACACCGTTCTGATGTCGGTATTGGAGCGGCGAAGGGAATACGGGGTGCTGCTGGCTTTGGGTACCCGTGGCGGCCGTCTGGTCCGGATGGTACTGGGCGAGATTCTGGTTCTGGCCGCGGGTTCGGTGATGGTGGGCTCTGTTATTGCCTTTTTCCTGAACTGGTGGATCTCCATTCGGGGTGTTCGCCTGTCCGAACCATTCACCTATGGTGGCATTACATTTGAAGTGCTGCGGACCGAGTTGAACCTGCAGAGCTTCCTGATACCTGCTGTCACAGTTCTGATCACGGCGATAGTCGTTGCACTGTTGCCGGCAATCATGGCGGTCCGGACCGATCCGGCCCGATCCATGCGGATGCATTGAGGAGGGACGGATGATGAAAGGAGCCGTGTCATGTGGATGAGTATGAAACTGGCCTGGCGCAACCTGTTCCGGAACCGGCGGCGCACGGCTATTGCCGGGACGGCCATTGGAATTGGACTTGCGGCATTGATTTTTACCGATGCCATGATGATCGGTATGGCAGACCATCTGATTCACAGCGCGACCGCATCGTTCATGGGAGAAGCGCAGATTCACCGGGCGAATTATCGGGAAAGCCGTGAAGTCTCTGAGACTATTGAGGATGCGGGAAAGCTGCTGAACAACCTGTCCGCGGATCCGCGGGTGGCCGACTTTTCTTCCCGTTGCCTGGGAACCGGGACCATCGCGTCACCCTCAGAAATCCGGCCCGTGCTGATGCTGGGTGTTCTGCCCGGAGCGGAGAGCCGGGTGTCCCAGTTTGACGACACCCTGCAGGCAGGCACTTTCCTGGCGGGCGGCGAGCGGGATCTTGTACTGGGTGCACGTCTGGCGGAACTGATCCATGTGGAACTGGGAGATCGGGTGGTCCTGACGGTCGCCATGAGTGGATCCGGTGAATTGTCCCAGCAGTTATTCCGTGTATCCGGGATTTACCGGTTCGGGACCCGGGAAATGGACGACGGCATGGTACTGGTTCAGCAGCGGGTATTGCAGAGCATGCTGGGACTGGAAGGTCAGATACATGAAATTGCGATCAACTTTGCGGACCGGTCCGTTGTGGAGCGGGAAGACAATCCGTTCTACGCGGCATATAGCGGGGATGGGAATGATGCCGTGGGATGGCAGACACTGATGCCCCAGCTGGCTGTGGGTCTGCAGATGATTGACCTGAGCATGCTGATCGTGGGATTGATCCTGTTTGGCGTGGTTTCGCTGGGTATCGTCAACACCCTGTTCATGTCCATCTATGAACGGATGTTTGAGTTCGGTGTGCTGCGGGCAGTGGGAACACGCCCCTGGCACGTGGCCCGGTTGATTGTACTGGAAGCAGGTGTGCTGGCGGTTCTCAGCATTATACTGGGCGTCATCCTGGGGGGACTCATCACCTGGTGGGTGGCCCATACCGGGATTGACTATCGGGGCATCGAAATGCTGGGGGTCACGTTGCGGGAAATGATTTATCCGCGGCTGATGCCTGTTCAGTTCTGGAAATATCCGTTGTGGGTACTGGTGATGACGATGCTGGTCGGTATCTATCCCGCCATTTATGCAGCGCGCCTGGTACCGGCCACGGCCATTCGCAAGAGCCTCTAGGAGTGATCAAGTATGAATATGAATGCAGTGATTCGAACAGAGAATGTGACAAAAACATATGATGACAACGGGGTCGCCGTCCATGCTGTAAACGGGGTTGACCTGGAAATATTTGCGGGTGAGTTCACCGCTATCGTGGGTCCGTCCGGATCCGGGAAGAGTACCTTTCTCAATGTGATTTCCGGACTGGATCAGCCTACTTCCGGCATGGTCTGGTTGTCGGGTCGTCGGTTGTCCGAGATGAGCGGACGCGTGCTGTCTGACTTCCGACGGGACCATGTGGGGTTTATCTTCCAGGCATACAACCTGATTCCGGTTTTGACCGTTATGGAAAACGTGGAATACATCATGTTGCTGCAGGGTGTCGGCAAGCGGGAACGCCGGCGCAGGGTGCTGGAAATGCTGGAAACGGTCGGTTTGGCCGACATGGCGGACCGTCTGCCGTCCCGGCTGTCCGGCGGGCAGCAGCAACGGGTGGCCATTGCCCGGGCGATGGTGTCGTCTCCATCGCTGATCCTGGCGGATGAACCCACGGCCAACCTGGACTCCACCACCGGCAGTGACCTGCTGGACATGATGCGCAAACTGAACCGGGATACCGGGATGACCTTCCTGTTCTCCACCCATGATCCCATGATCATGGAGCGGGCAAACCGGGTCATTACCCTGACGGACGGCAAGATAACGGGAGATGAAAGGCGGGAGGGATAAGGTGGTCCGGCGCTTCCGGGTATTCCTGCTGGTCCTGCTGTGGACCGTTGGTGCCGCTGGTGGTGAGTGGACCGGTTATCTGAAGAATTTCTCCCTGGTTACTGATCCACCGGGTTCTATACTGCCGGACAGTATGCTGTCCAGCTCCACAAGGTTGCGGATGCAATACCAGGGCTGGCTCAATGACCGGTGGTCCGTGGCGGGTGCGGGAGAACTGGCATTTGTTGCCCAGCACCATTATCTGTTTGCGGCAGATTCTGCTGCTTTGTCCGTCTCAACAAACACCTATCGGATCAGTGACCCCGACCGGCTCTGGCTGCCGTCCGAACCGGCAGTTGATGACAACACGGCCCTGATGTTCAACCTGGATCGTGTCCGGCTGGCCTGGCGGGGAGAAAAGCTGGAGATTTCCATGGGCCGCCAGGCGGTATCCTGGGGGAGCGGGAAGGCTGTCAATCCCACCGATGTGCTGATGCCGTATACGTTTACCGAGTTGGACACCGAATACCGGGTGGGGGTGGACGCCGTCCGGTTCCGGTATGCAGTGAACCTGATGTCGGAACTGGACGCTGGATATGTGTTTGGTCCCGGCGGTGACATGGCAGACAGCGCGGTGTATCTTCGGGGCAAAACCTATCTTGCCAATACGGATCTTTCTGCGCTGGTAATGCGGTTTCAAAACCACCTGATGATTGGTCTGGATGTGACACGGGCCTGGGGCGGCTCCGGTGTCTGGTTGGAAGCGGCCTTCGTGGACGCCGATCATTTTGCAGCGACGGCAACAAGCCGGGATTATGTGCGGGTATCTGCCGGAATTGACCGGCAATTGACACCGGCCGTTTATGGATACCTGGAATACCATTTTAACGGTTCCGGGCGGGATGTGGATGATCCCGGCTACGGGCTGGTTGATCCGGCGGCGCTGGAAGGGTCTGTATACCTGGTGGCTCGACATTATCTCTCCCTGGGGGCTGCCTGGCAGCTCAGCGGTCTGACAACGGTAAACGGAATGCTGATCACCAACCTGGATGACCATTCCATGTTTCTTTCCCTCTCACTGGACCGCAGCCTGTCGGACAACCTGTACCTGGCATTGGGGACTTACCTGTCAACCGGCGATGCACCGGCAACCGGGATGCCGATACCGGCATTGCCCCTGATACGGGATGAATTCGGTTCCTATGCCGACCTGATTTATGGTTCGGTACGCTGGTATTTCTGATCGGCGCTGGCTGCAGATAACGGTGTGGTAGGATAGATTTATCAATTCAATGATGCACAACAGGCCGCCCGGCGGTCTGATATTGTTTCGCTCAGGAGGTGGCCATGACGCTGGTCGTTGTCCGTGATTTTCTTGCCTGGTGTACCGTTTTCAATTTTGCCGCCCTGTTTTTATGGTGGATCATTTTTCTGTTGATGGGCGACTGGATCTGCCGGGTCCATGGACGGATGTTCAAACTGCCCGAGGAGCGGGTCCGGGAAATCATGTATACCGGTATGCTGCACTTCAAGGCCATGGTGTTTCTCTTTACATTGGGACCATACCTGGCATTGCGCATTGTCGGCTGAAGGGTTAGCGTCCGCAGTTTCCGAGGTGTGAATTTTCTGACATCGTATCTGTTTGTGAGACAAACCAGTTGCGACAACCGTAAGAATCTTCGAGTGCTTTTGATGGAGGTTCCATGGTTGTTTCCTATCTCCCGGATGTGATGCCGGATGTTGCCTCATTTGCCCGGTTGTTTGATACTACCGGGTGGAATGCGGAATACCAGCTTACCCCGGCCGCGATCCGGGACCTGCAGCTCTTTTCCGCCCGTGGTAAAGACGGATTTTACCGGC
>CAZDKZ010000054.1:0-5705 GCA_964506215.1 uncultured Holophagae bacterium | reverse complement strand
GCGATCCGGGACCTGCAGCTCTTTTCCGCCCGTGGTAAAGACGGATTTTACCGGCGCCACGGGTTTACCATCCGTCCTGATACGGCTCCGGGCATGGAAATCAAACGGTCCGGATCCGGTTTTGGTGATCGGCCATGACGCATTCTTTCACCGGCTCCGTCTTTCGTATCGTTGCGGTTGCATGGATCCTGGCCTGTTGGGGCGGGGCTTCGCAAGCCAATGTGACGGATGACAGCCGATACCTGTCTGTGCGATCCATTACCGTGGATGACGGACTGCCTTCCTCAACGGTTAACCATGTGCTGCAGGACCGGGACGGGTTCATCTGGCTGGCCTCGTGGGGGGGCATTTGTCGATTTGATGGTACCAGCCTGAAGTCCTTTCAATTAGGAGATGGTTTGCCGGTTACCGGATACCGATGCATCATCCAACTGGCAAACGGTGAGCTGTTGGCGGGAAGTGAGTATGAGGGACTGTTCCGTTTTGAAAGAGATCAGTGGTATCGGATTCCCATTGTCGGCGGCGGACCTCCAAAAGCAGGCGCCGGGATAACCGCATTCAGCATGCTGGAAGATGGTGATGGTGCTGTCTGGCTGGGTACTGTGGACGGCGTTTGGCGCGGGGAATGGGACGGCGGTCAGTTGGCCCTGTCCGAATCGGGGCTCCAGGGACATGTTGTCCACGCCTTGAAGCAGACACCTGATGGCAGCATCTGGGCAGGGACCAATGGATATGTTCATCGGTTGGAAAAGGGTAACTGGCGGGATTATGCGCTCCCTGCCCGCGGCAGAGACCGTCAGGTAGTGAACCTTGAGGTAGCAGACCACTACCTGTGGGCATGTGCAAACGATGGATTGTATTATCTGGATCCGGAAGCGGGTGCCTTTCAAACTTACAGTCACGGTTTTGAGGATTCCCGGATGCGCGGTGTCTTGCGGGATCCGGCGGGGGTCCTGTGGGTGGCTGCTCGAAACTGGTTGTACCAGGAGGTCAATGGCTGCTGGTATCGGTACGGTGTCGAGAACGGCCTGGTGTCCGATCACCTGGATTCGATGATGCTGGACCAGGACGGCAATCTCTGGATCCCCACATTCAACGACGGTGTCATGATTCTCAGTACCCAGCCGGTAACCAATTATCGCTATTTTCAGGACGGTGTGACCCGGGCGGTGACGTGTGTGTTTGCGGACGCGGATGGTACGGAATATGTTGGAACCGGTCGGGGTCTGTACGCGCGGACGGATAACGGGTGGAAAACCATTCACAAACCGATTTCCCCGTTGAATCCCATATTCTCTGCAACCCGGACGCCGGACGGGGACCTGCTGGTTGCCGGAACCCGGGAACTGGTGCTGTTTCAAAATGGAAAGGCCATCAACCTGATCCAACGGATGGGCTTGCCGGAGCATGCAACGTACCATGGTACCCAGCATGACACTGACGGTCGTACCTGGTTGTGTACAACCGGTCTGGGAATCATTATCCTGGATGAGGGGAAATGGTCCAGGTTGTGTGTGGAAAACGGTGGTTTCCCAGCTGATACGATCTATGCCTCCTGTCGACGTCACAATGGCAATCTGGTGTTCGGAACCCGGGATGGACTTGTACTTGAATTCAGGAATGGTGTCCCGGTGTCGGTGCTTCCGGAAGGAGCTGTGATCAAGGTGCCCATTATGGGATTGGCGGAAGATGCCGCCGGTTCCCTTTGGATCGGGACGGTGGGAGAAGGCTTGTGCCGGGTTTCCGGCGCCACAATGAATCGATTTACTGCTGCGGACGGTCTGGCGGGCAACATCTGCAATGCCGTGGTCACGGATGGGAACCTCGTCTACGTGGGGACCAACAAGGGACTTTCCATTTATGACGGAAAGGAATGGCGAACTTTCGACAAGGGCGACGGGTTGTCCAGCAATGAAATATCCGGTTCATCTTTGTACATGGGGCCGGACGGCAAACTGCTGGTGGGAACCAACCGCGGGTTGAGCATTCTGGATACCCGGAATTTGCCCAGGCAGCGGGAGCGTGTACCTGCCCGAATCATCGGGGTCTATTCGGGGCAGAGGGACCTGGTGGCGGAACGGAATACCGTTTTGGGGCCGGAGAACGTGGACGTTCGTTTCCGGTTTGCCGGGTTGGAGTTCCGGAATCCGGACATGCTCAGCTACCGGTATCGGATGCTCCCGGGTGATTCAAAATGGACGGTTACTACCAGTACCATGGTGGAATTCCGATCAATTCGTTCCGGTGCCCACCAGTTTCAGGTGCAGGCAAGACTGGGTTCCGGCCAATGGAGCGAGACCGCAGCCTACCGGTTTTCGATTTTGCCGCCGGTCTGGCACACCGGCTGGTTCATGGGCCTGGTACTGGTTGTCGCGATTGTGGCTGGCGGGGGACTGTACAGGGGAATTCAGTATGGTCTGCGCCTGCTGGTTCAATTCTATCAGCGAAACTGGTTTGCCCATTTCCGGATTCATGGGGTGCTGGGAACCGGTGGTATGGCGGTGGTATATGATGCCTGGAACCGGAATACCGGGCAACGGGTGGCACTGAAGGTGATGCAGGCCGGATTGATTGCCAGGAACCGGCAGGAACAGTTTCTCCGGGAAGGGATCATCAGTGGCGGCCTTGCGTTGCCCAACGTGGTGAAGCTGTTGGATCACGGGTTACACCACCAGGTTCCGTGGATTGAGCTGGAACGGGTGAACGGACAGACCCTGACCGCGTTGCGCGAGAAGGGACGGATAGACGAATACGGGGCATGCTGCATTTTCCAGGTACTGATGGAGACCCTGGGCCAGATTCATGGGGCCGGCATCATTCACCGGGACCTGAAACCGGACAACATCATGTTACCCGTTTCGGCATTGTGGCGATCCGCCGATTCGATTGACCTGTGCTGTGAGTCCATAAGGAAATACTTGCGTATCCTGGATTTCGGTATTGCCCGGCTGGTGGACAGTCGGACGTTGACACGGATGGAATTTGATTCCGGAACACCCATTTTCAAACCGCCCGAAACCTATTTCGGTGAGGGGCGCAACCGGGTGGACGTGGACTATTATGCGGCGGGTATGATCCTGTACTACCTGCTCTCCGGTTCGCTGCCATATGCCCATGATGATGATCCCGGCCAGACCGTGGGGGCCTTACTCTACCGGGAACCGGTGCCGATATCCACGGTTTGTCCGAATCTGCCGGATGACCTGTCTTCCCTTGTGATGGCCATGATCGCAAAGGACCCGGGCCGGCGCTTGACTGCTCCCGAACAGATTCTGGATCAGCTGAAATCCCTGTTGTCCACCGGTCCCGGCTTGTTCGCGGATCACTGATCCCTGTCAGCGGGATTTGCGCAGCAGTTCCATGATCCGGTCCGCCCGGTCGAGTTCGCCCAACTCTTTCCACTGGTGAATAACCCGGTCCAACAGCTGTGCGTGGACTGTTGTATTCCATATCGATGGCTGAAGAAAATCCCCGGCCATGTCTGTCAATACATCTGCATAGCGGACCGGCGATCCTTCCTCGTACCAGGTTGCAGGTGTGATCAGTTTCCACGTGGTTTTGCCCTCACGATTGGATGAAAACCGGATGCACCCGGTGTCCGGTTCATAGAGCACGCGCCAGACCGTATCAGACTGCATCACCGCATCCTGAATCTGAGCGGCCTGTTCAACCAGTCCTTTGTTCAGCTTGTGTCCGCTTTGCAGCAGGGATGCCGCCCGGACGAATCGCTCCGGGGACTCCGGTCCGGCGGATACCAGTCGTTTTCCGCCGAATCCCCGGTGATGGTGGAGATACTTGAGCAGGTTGGTATAGCGGTTGTTGGTCAACACCGGGATGGGCAGCATTTCATCTTTGAAGATCATGCACCTGCCATCCAGAAACTGGATAACCGCTGCGTTGCCGTTCCGGTCACTGAGAAAATAGTGGAGATGGGCCAGTACCGGGCTGATACGGATCGTCTGAATGGCATGAACGGCCTCTTCACAGGAGGCACATGTGTCCAGCAGGTATTGCACGGCCTGGAATTCGTTCACAACCGGTAGTTCCGGCTGGTGGGGATATACTGAAATAGACAGGGACAACTCAATGACCACAAGACCGGTTTCATTCATCCCCTCCAGGGGCAGACCGCTACCGAACTGGCACAGGGTGCTGCTGCCATACCGGGCCTGCCAGGTGGCGGGAGTACCGGATTCACGGATCAGTCCGGTTCGCCGGACACCTCTGGGCGAGATGATCAGGTGACCATGAGAAATGGGCCAGTCCAGGTTCCGGCCTGCGATTTCCCGTTCGCCTTCCACGCAGAGAAAGGCGGTGCAGGCCCGTGCGGGTGGCCACACCACGTGACTGATCAGGAGACAGATCAGAAGGAGTTTTCCATAATCATGTTTCATGGGAAAAGTATGTATTGGATTTCCCCGTGCAGCAAGGGGGATTATTTGGATGCGGACAAAAAAAGAGGACCGGCAGTACCGGTCCATTTATCAAGCAGAGGTGGTTTCACATCAGTTTCGTGCCATCCGGTTCAGTGTCATCAGGAAGTTCTCCATTCCCCGGAGGTAACCCGGTGCCAGGCGGAATGCACCGCTGACCAGGTTGTCACGCATTTCCTGGATACTGCCTGTCAGGGAAGAAAAGATCATGTGGTCTGCCTGATCCAGCCTGACAATGCGGAAATGGGTATTGCCGGCCTTCCGCATGGCGATCCGATAATGGCGGATGGTCTCCTTAACGGCGATCTGGGTGTCCCGGCCGCCGAACACGGTTAATACCGGAATGGAAATTTTCTCCAGCAGCTGCATGGGCTCCATCTGGTTGTCCCGATGACGGGAAGCTGCGACAAACTGTTCCCGGTCGAGGATGTTACCCAGTCCCAGCCGGTCCCGCACAATCGGATTCCGATTCAGTGTTTTTGCATAGCGCAGGTATTCTTCATAGCTTTCGGCCTGTTCCCGTTGCTTGTAATACCACGCGTAGGTTCTTGCTGCGGCATCCCCCATTCCGGCGCGGCGGATTTCTTCACCGATCCGGTACGCCGTGTGGGTGATCGGGTTGGTTGTGGGCGTGGATACCGCGATCAGGAAGGCCACATCGGGATTGCCGGAACATACCATGGGCAGTACATAACCGGCTTCACTGATCCCCCAGAGTCCGATCCGGGTGTTGTCAACATCAGTGCGCCCCTTCAGAAAGCGGATTGCGTCGGTTACGATTCCGGCCCGTTCTTCAAACTTGCGATAGGATGAGAAATGACCGGTGGAGCCACCCACGCCGGGCTTGTCCCAGGACAGGCACGCATAGCCCATGTTCACAAATCGCTTCCACATGGGTTTGTACATACCGTAGCCGTCCCGGTTGACCGGTCCGTCACCGTGGACAAAGACGATCGTCGGGTGGGGCCCCGGGGAAGATGGTTTAATCAGTACCCCTTCCAGGTGAAAATGACGGGAATCAAACGTGACCTGTTCCGTCTGGATCTTTACAGCCTGCTGGACTTCCGGAACCGGGTCCGCTGATTGTTTGACTGTACTGGATTCAAAAACCGGTGCAACCGGTGTCATTGTGTTCAAACTGGAATCAGATGCCAGGCAACAGGTTGCCACCATGGCAAGCATCAGGGTTGCGAGTTGTTTCATTGTCGCCTCCTCGTTGTTTCTTCAGTCATATCGTGTACGAACGAAATCCCGATCTTGTTAACAAAAAAT
>CAZDKZ010000053.1:0-17531 GCA_964506215.1 uncultured Holophagae bacterium | reverse complement strand
CCTCTTATTCGATGATATCGGTCACCGTGCCGGCGCCGACCGTACGGCCGCCTTCACGGATCGCGAACCGGAGACCCTTTTCCATGGCAATCGGGGTGATCAGATCAACCGAGATGGTCAGGTTGTCGCCGGGCATGACCATTTCCACGTTTTCCGGCAGGTCAATACTGCCCGTCACATCCGTGGTCCGGAAGAAGAACTGCGGACGATAGCCCGTAAAGAACGGTTTGTGACGGCCGCCTTCTTCCTTGGTCAGAATATATACTTCGCCCTTGAACTTCAGGTGCGGCGTGATGCTGCCGATCTTGGCGCATACCTGGCCGCGCATCACGTCACGCTTGTCCGTGCCGCGAAGCAGCAGACCAACGTTATCACCAGCTTCACCACGGTCCAGAATCTTCCGGAACATTTCAACGCCGGTGCATACGCGCTTGATCGTCGGGCGGATACCTACGATTTCAATTTCCGTACCCGTGGTGATCACACCACGTTCAATACGACCGGTGACTACCGTACCACGACCACTGATCGAGAATACGTCTTCTACCGGCATCAGGAAGTCTTTGTCTACCGGACGTTCCGGGAGCGGGACATATTCGTCCACAGCTGCCATCAGTTCGAAAATAGACTTGTTCCACGTTTCGTCTTCCGGGTTTTCCAGCGCCTTCAGCGCGGATCCGCGGATCACAGGGGTGTCATCACCCGGGAAGTCATATTCACTCAACAGTTCACGAACTTCCATTTCGACCAGGTCGACCAGCTCTTCGTCGTCTACCATGTCTACCTTGTTCAGGTATACAACAACGTACGGTACGTTTACCTGGCGGGCGAGCAGAATGTGCTCACGGGTCTGCGGCATCGGACCGTCATACGCGCTGCACACCAGAATCGCGCCGTCCATCTGGGCGGCTCCGGTGATCATGTTCTTTACATAGTCAGCGTGTCCCGGGCAGTCCACGTGCGCATAGTGACGGTTTGCCGTCTGATATTCAACGTGGGCCGTGTTGATCGTAATCCCACGGGCCTTTTCTTCCGGCGCGTTGTCAATCGAGTCGAAGCTGCGGACTTCAACGTCACCTGCACTGATGGACAGTACGATCGTGATCGCTGCCGTCAGCGTCGTCTTACCATGGTCAACGTGACCGATGGTTCCGATATTGACGTGCGGTTTGGTTCTTTCGAATTTTGCCTTCGCCATTGGTTCCTCCTTACATCCTGTCAGATGTTGTTCACAATCTTGTCGGAAATGGTTTTGGGAACTTCCTCGTACCGTGCAAACTGCATCACGTAAGAGGCTCTTCCCTGGCTGAGTGAACGGACAACGGTTGCGTAGCCGAACATCTCCGCCAACGGAACATGCGCTTTGATGACCTGCAGACCACCCTTGGCCTCCAGATTGCTCACCTTGCCACGACGGGCATTGAGATCGCCCATGACATCACCCAGATAATCATCCGGCGTGACAACTTCCACTTCCATAATCGGTTCCAGCAGGTAGGGATCCGCTTTGCGGCAGGCATTCTTGAATGCCAGGGACGCCGCAATACGGAAAGCCATTTCAGAAGAGTCGACTTCATGGTATGAACCGTCAATGAGTGAAACCTTGATGTTGGTCACTTCATATCCGGCGATGATGCCGCCTTCCATGGCATCCTGCATGCCTTTTTCAATAGACTTGATATATTCCTTCGGGATGACCCCGCCGGTAATCTTATCCACGAATTCAAAGTTTTCCTCGCCCGGCTCAAGAATGATCTTCACGTGTCCGTATTGACCCTTCCCGCCGCTCTGCTTCACATAACGCTCATCATGTTGCACCTGATTCCGGACGGACTCACGGTATGCAACCTGCGGATTCCCCACGCGGGCTTCCACGTTGTATTCACGGGTCAGACGATCCACAATAATTTCCAGGTGAAGCTCACCCATACCGGAAATAATGGTCTGTCCCGTTTCCTTGTCCACGTGCACCTTGAAGGTGGGGTCTTCCGTTGCCAGCTTGGCCAGTGCAGCACTGAGCTTTTCCTGGTCCGCCTTGGTCTTGGGTTCGATGGCAACCGAGATAACGGGCTCCGGGAAATCCATGGCTTCCAGGATAACCGGAGATTTTTCTTCACAGATGGTATCACCGGTAGTCACACCCTTCAGTCCGACCACGGCGGCGATGTCGCCTGCCCAGACTTCCTTGATGTCTTCCCGTTTGTTGGCGTGCATCTTCAACAGACGGCCAACCCGTTCTTTCTTCCCGCTGTTTGCATTGAAGATATAAGACCCGCTGTCCAGATGACCGGAATAGACCCGGACAAACGCCAGCTGACCCACGTAGGGATCGGTCATGATCTTGAATGCCAATGCGCAGAATTTTTCGTTGTCATCCGTTTTCCGTACAATGGGCTCCCCGTCTTCATCCACACCCTCAATCGGCGGAACGTCAATCGGGCTGGGCATCAGGTCGACAATGGCATTCAGCAGGGGCTGGACGCCCTTATTCTTGAACGCCGTACCACACATGACCGGCGTGAAGAACATGTTGAGGGTACCTTCCCGCAACCCCCTGTGGATTTCATCCTTATCCAGGGCTTCGCCGTTCAGGTACTTCTCCATCAGGTCGTCCATGGTTTCCGCTGCTGCTTCCACCATTTTTTCCCGCCATTCTTCCGCATCTGCCAGGTATTCTTCCGGGATTTCACAGGTTTCATATTCAGCGCCCAGATTATCGTCCTGATACCGGTACGCCTTCATTTCCACCAGGTCAATCACGCCCGTAAAGCCTTCTTCCTTACCCCAGGGGATCTGAATCGCGACGGGATGGGCGTTGAGCTTGTCACTCATCTGTTCCATGCATCCGAAGAAATCCGCTCCCTGACGGTCCATCTTGTTCACAAACGCGATCCGGGGGACCTTGTACTTGTCCGCCTGACGCCACACCGTTTCGGACTGGGGCTGAACACCGCCCACCGCACAGAATACGGCCACCGCACCATCCAGTACACGCAGGGACCGTTCCACTTCAGCGGTGAAGTCCACATGACCCGGTGTATCAATGATGTTGATCCGGTACTGGTTCCAGAAACAAGTTGTCGCGGCCGACGTGATGGTGATCCCGCGTTCCTGCTCCTGCACCATCCAGTCCATCTGTGCAGTGCCGTCATGCACTTCACCGATCTTGTGACTGACACCGGTGTAATACAGGATCCGCTCGGTCGTCGTCGTTTTTCCGGCGTCAATATGCGCCATGATGCCGATATTCCGGATTTTCTCCAGAGGCACGATTCTCGCCACAATTCTCTCCTCAACGCAAAAGGGCGACTAAATTTTCAAATAAACTGATTATTTTCAGCCTATTACCACCGGTAGTGTGCAAAAGCGCGGTTCGCTTCCGCCATCCGGAGGACGTCTTCCTTTTTCTTCATGGAAGTGCCGCGACTTGCCGCTGCATCCATCAGTTCCGCTGCCAGGCGTTCCTTCATGGTACGTTCACCACGTGCTCTGGTAGCGTTCACAATCCAACGCAGACTCAGGGTGAGCTGCCTTCTGGGGTTTACTTCGATTGGGACCTGGTAGGTTGCCCCTCCTACCCTTCTTGATTTGGTTTCAACCTGCGGTTTCACATTGTCAACCGCCTGCTTGAACACTTTCAGGGGGTCATCCCCGGTCTTCTGACCGATAATTTCCAGCGCACCATAGAAAATCTTGGCCGCAGTACTCTTCTTCCCATCCAACATGACACGGTTGATGAACTTGGTCACCAGCGTGCTGTTGTAAACGGGATCAGGGAGGACCTCCCGTTCCATAACTCCACGATTTTTCCTCGGCATACCCTAACTCCTCTACTTGGCGGCCTTGGGCCGCTTCACACCGTATTTGGAGCGGGAGCAGGTCCGACCTTCCACACCGGTGGTATCCAGGGTTCCACGAACAATGTGATACCGCACACCCGGCAGGTCCTTGACACGGCCGCCGCGGATCAGAACCACGGAGTGTTCCTGCAACGTGTGACCGATACCGGGAATGTATGAGGTGACCTCAAACCCGTTCGTCAGACGTACACGAGCCACTTTACGCAGCGCCGAGTTCGGCTTCTTGGGCGTAGTGGTGTACACACGGGTACAGACACCGCGCCGCTGCGGGCAACGTGTCAAGGCGGGAGACTTGGTCTTGGTCTTGATCTGCTTCCGTCCCCGCTTGATCAACTGGTTAACTGTCGGCAATTTACCACTCCTTCTATCTATTTATGCACGAATACACAATCCGAGCACAAGCCCGAGGATTTTAGCACCGGGCTTATGCGTTGTCAACCGGGTTTTTCTCCTCGATACCGAGGCTCCGGCTGATTCGTTCAATCTCAAGATCATCCGCTTCTTCCACCGGGATGGTGTCATCGTCTTCCAGATCGAACCGGTGATACTCACTGAAACCGGTTCCGGTGGGAATCAATTTGCCCAGGATAACGTTCTCTTTCAGCCCGTGGAGATAGTCAATTTTTCCTTCCACAGCGGCTTCGGTCAGTACCCGGGTCGTCTCCTGGAAAGAGGCCGCGGAAATAAAGCTGTGGGTGTTCAGTGCCGCCTTGGTAATCCCCAGCAGCAACTGTTTCCCCTTGGCCGGATCTTTGCCGTCAGCCAGCAGCTTGTCATTGACTTCCAGGAAGTCAAACTTGTCCACCTTGTCCCCGATCACGAAGCTCGATTCACCCGGATCTTCCACTTCAATCCACCGCATCATCTGGCGAATGATAATTTCAATATGCTTGTCATTGATCATAACGCCCTGCATCCGGTACACTTCCTGGATTTCGTTGATCAGGAACTTCTGCAGCTCCTTGGCACCCAGAACGTCCAGAATATCGTGGGGGTTGATGGGACCATCGATCAGGGGCTCACCGGCACGGATTTCGTCACTTTCATTGAAGTGAATGTACTTCCCCTTGGGAATGTTGTATTCCCGGGTATCGCCGCTGGTGCTTTCCACGTAGATCTTCCGGTTGCCGCGGACAATCTTGCCATAGTGAACGGAACCGTCGATTTCAGATATGATGGCGTGTTCACGGGGTTTGCGTCCTTCGAACAGGTCCACCACGCGGGGCAGACCACCGGTAATATCCATGGTCTTGGTGGTATCACGGGGGATCTTGGCCAGGGTACGGCCCGGACCGATGGGCTCCCCTTCTTCCACGGTGATGATGGAGTCGGTGGGCAACGGATATTTCCCGACGATTTCCCGTTCTTCGTCACGGAGAATAATCATGGGCTGCCGTTTTTCATCCGGACATTCCATGATCTTCATGCGGGAAAAACCGGTGGCTTCATCCACTTCTTCCATCATGGTGAGACCTTCCACCACATCACGGAATTCCACATGACCTTTCCGGTCACTGACGATTACGAATGAGAACGGATCCCATTCCGCAATCTTGGCATATTTTTCCACCTTCTGCCCGTCTTTCACGAACAGACGGGTACCGGTAACGACTTTGTATTTTTCCCGCTCGGAACCCTGGTCATCCAGCAGCGCGATATAGCCCTTTCGCGAAATCACGACCAGGTTGCCATCGTCGGCTTTCACATAATCCAGGTTCACGAAACGGATCTGGCCATCACGCTTGGATTCGTGGAAGGACTGCTCCGAAACCCGGCTGGCGGTACCGCCCACGTGGAAGGTACGCATGGTCAACTGGGTACCCGGTTCCCCGATGGACTGGGCAGCGACAATACCGACGGCCTCACCCAGTTTCACCAGTTTACCGGTGGACAGGTTACGACCATAACATTTCTGACAGACACCCACACGGGATTCACAGGTCAAAACGGAACGGATCCGGACCCGCTCAATCCCGGCAGCTTCCACCTTCATGGCCAGCTCTTCGGTGATTTCAGAACCGGCCGGAATGATCAGTTCATCACTGTACGGATCATTAATATCATCCAGGGCCACGCGTCCGATGATCCGGTCGCGCAGCGATTCGATCACTTCACCCTGCTCTTCCAGTGCGGTAATCCAGATACCGTCCAGGGTACCGCAGTCGTTGGAGCGGACAATCACATCCTGGCCGACATCCACCAGGCGGCGGGTCAGGTAACCAGAGTCTGCCGTCTTCAACGCCGTATCCGCCAGACCCTTACGGGCACCGTGTGTGGATACAAAGTATTGAAGAACCGACAGGCCTTCCTTGAAGTTGGCCGTAATCGGCGTTTCGATAATTTCACCGGAAGGCTTGGCCATCAGACCGCGCATACCGGCCAGCTGACGAATCTGTGCATGACTGCCCCGGGCGCCGGAGTCGGCCATGATATAAATCGGGTTCATGAACTCACCCGTTTCGTTCACGTGCTCCAGTTCGGTCAACATTTCGGAAGCAACTTCCTCCGTAACATCGGACCAGATGGTCACCACGCGGTTATACCGTTCGGATGCTTCAATTTCACCGGCCTGGTACTGACGCTCCACTTCCATCACATCGTTGGGCGCCGTTTCCATGATGCGCCGCTTGGCATCGGGAACAATGATGTCGTCCATGCCGAAGGAAATCCCACCCATGGTTGCATACCGGAAACCGGTTCGCTTGATTTCATCCAGCAGGCGGATGGTTTCTTCACGACCCGCCCGGGAGTATGCAAAGTACACCAGGTTGGACAGCCCTTTCTTTTTGAACAGACCGTTCACGAAAGGCAGCGTCCCCTTCATCGCATTGTTGAAAATAATGCGGCCCGGTGTGGTTTCGATCAGCTGCTTTTCCACCATCTGGACTTCGGCGGATTCAATATCCTGGGTATCACGAAGTGCACTGAGATCGATCAGCTCGCCCGAATAACGGACCTTGATCTTCGCGTGGATATTGACATAACCGGCCTCATAGGCAGCCAGCACGTCATCGAAGTCGGCAAAAATCTTGCCCTCACCCTGGCGGCCGTCCCGTGCCTTGGTCAGATAATAGCAACCCAGTACCATGTCCTGGGACGGAACGGCAATGGGCCGGCCCGACGCCGGGCTCAGCAGGTTGTTGGTCGCCAGCATCAGTACGATGGCTTCCAGCTGGGAGGTGGGGGACAACGGTACGTGAACCGCCATCTGGTCACCGTCAAAGTCGGCGTTGAATGCGGCACAAACCAGGGGATGCAGTTTCAACGCCTTCCCTTCCACCAGGATCGGATAAAATGCCTGGATACCCAGCCGGTGAAGGGTGGGCGCACGGTTGAGCAACACCGGGTGTCCGGTGATCACGTCTTCCAACACGTCCCAGACTTCGGGACGTTCCAGTTCCACCATTTCCTTGGCCACTTTAATTGAAGTTGCCAGTCCCCGCTTTTCCATTTCCTGGAAGATAAACGGTTTGAACAGTTCCAATGCCATCTTCTTGGGCAGACCGCACTGGTTCAGTTTCAGTTCCGGACCCACAACGATTACCGTACGGCCGGAATAATCCACACGTTTCCCCAGCAGGTTCTGCCGGAAACGGCCCTTCTTCCCCTTGAGGGTGTCGGCCAGGGACTTGAGCGGACGGTCATTGGTGCCCTTGACAACCTTGCCGCGGCGACCATTGTCAAACAGGGCATCCACCGCTTCCTGGAGCATCCGCTTTTCGTTCCGCATGATCACTTCGGGTGCCCGCAGTTCTTTCAGCTTCTTCAGTCGCAGGTTCCGGTTGATCACCCGGCGGTATAAATCATTCAAATCAGAGGTTGCAAATCGCCCGCCATCCAGCGGAACCAGCGGCCGGTATTCCGGCGGAATCACCGGGAGGATATCCAGCACCATATCCTGGGGCCGGTTCCCGGATTTGCGGAATGCATCCATGATTTTCAACCGCTTGGCGGTTTTCAGTTTCTTCTGTTTGGACGTTTCATGCTGCATGTCATAGCGCAGTTGAACGGACAGTTCTTCCACGTCAATCTGCTTCAACAATTCCGCGATTGCTTCCGCACCCATGCCGGCTTCAAAGGCGCCGCGGCCGAATTCTTCATACTTGTGCCGCAGTTCTTCTTCGGTCAGCAACTGCTTTTCCGTAAGATCGGTTTCACCGGGATTGGTGACAATGTACTGTTCAAAGTACAGGACCTTCTCCACCGCGCGAAGGGTCATGTCCAGCAGGCTCGCAATCCGGGAAGGCAATGCCTTCAGGAACCAGATATGGGAAACCGGGGCTGCCAGTTCAATGTGGCCCATCCGTTCCCGGCGCACCTTGCTCAATGTCACTTCGACACCGCACTTGTCGCAGACAATACCCTTGTACTTGGGACGCTTGTATTTTCCGCACAGACATTCATAGTCATTGACCGGACCAAAAATCCGGGCGCAGAACAGGCCATCCCGTTCCGGTTTGAACGTACGATAGTTAATGGTCTCCGGTTTGGTCACTTCACCGTGGGACCAGTCCAGGATCTTTTCCGGAGAAGCAATGCTGATGCGGATGTTCCGAATCTCATTGATGGACTGACTGGAATCCGTCGTCTTTTGAATTCTTTCCACAATGCCCTCCTTCGGTTACTGCACCAGCCCGTCGGGGACAGGCAGGATATCGGCCAGTTCCAGCTCTTCTTCCGGTTCGGGCTGGTCGTCAACGTTGAATTCAACGTTGAGGCCGAGGCTCATCATTTCTTTCATCAGAACGTTGAAGGATTCGGGCACACCCGGTTCCGGAATGTCCTTGCCCTTCACGATGGCTTCGTAAATCTTGTTTCGTCCCTGGACATCATCCGACTTGTAGGTCAGGATTTCCTGCAGGGTATAGGCGGCACCATACGCTTCCAGTGCCCACACTTCCATCTCACCGAAACGCTGACCACCGAACTGCGCCTTCCCGCCCAGCGGCTGCTGGGTAATCAGGGAGTATGGTCCGATGGACCGGGCGTGGATCTTGTTGTCCACCAGGTGATGCAGTTTCAACATGTAGATGTATCCCACGGTAACCGGCTGATCAAACCGCTGGCCGGTCTTGCCGTCAAACAGAGCGGTCTGACCGGATTCCGGCAACCCGGCTTCCTTCAGATAGTTCTTGATGTCTCCTGCCGCGGCACCGTCAAATACCGGCGTCGCGAAATGCAGATTCAATGCCTTGGCCGCCCAGCCCAGGTGGGTTTCCAAGATCTGTCCCACGTTCATACGGGACGGGACACCCAGCGGGTTCAGGACGATATCAACCGGTCTTCCATCCGGCAGGTAGGGCATGTCCTCTTCCGGCAGGATACGGGAAACAACACCCTTGTTCCCATGACGGCCGGCCATCTTATCGCCTTCGGAAAGCTTGCGCTTCACGGCGATATAGACTTTCACCATCTTGATCACGCCGGCCGGCAGCTCATCACCCTTCTTGAGTTTTTCCACCTGTTCGTCAAAACTCTGCCGGGCAATCACGATCTTCCGGTTGGTCTTTTCCAGGATGGTCTGAATTTCTTCGTCAATCTTCTGGTTGCCGGTCCGGATCCGTTCCATGTCGTTGATACCGATCTGGTCGATCATGGCAGCGGTAATCTTGGCACCGGCCTTGGCCACCTGTTCACCCTTGCCGTCCACCAGCGTTTCCGCCAGTTTCTTGTCCTTGAGCAAACCGGTAATCCGGCCCTTGGTCTGCATCCGGATAATCCGTTCTTCATCCTGCAGGTTGGTTTCCAGTTTTTCCACCTGTTCCTGCTCAATGGAACGGGACCGGGGATCTTTTTCCACACCCTTGCGGGAGAAGACCTTCACGTCAACCACGGTACCTTCCATACCCGGCGGTGTCCGGAGGGACGCATCTTTCACTTCTTCCGCCTTGGCACCAAAAATCGCTTTCAGCAGCTTTTCTTCCGGCGTCAGCGTGGTTTCACCCTTGGGTGTCACCTTACCCACCAGGACGTCGCCCGGCTTCACCGTGGCACCGATCCGAATCACACCGCTGTCATCCAGGTCACGGAGGAATTCTTCACTGACATTGGGAATGTCCCGGGTGATTTCTTCCGGCCCCAGCTTGGTGTCACGGGCTTCCACTTCCAGTTCCTCAATATGAATCGAGGTATAGATATCTTCCTTGACGATCTTTTCGCTGACCAGGATGGCATCCTCAAAGTTGTATCCACGCCAGGGGACAAAGGCTACCAGCACGTTCCGTCCCAGCGCCAGTTCGCCCTTTTCAGTGGACGGACCGTCTGCAATAATCTGGCCCTTCTCCACGTAGTCGCCCTTCTGAACCAGCGGCTTCTGGTTGAAACAGGTATCCTGGTTGGACCGTTTGAACTTGGTCAGGTTGTAAATGTCTACACCGACCTGCTCATCCTGGTTAGACTCCCGTTCCACGCGGATAACCACACGGCTGCCTTCCACCGCTTCCACCCATCCGGAACGCTTGGCCACAACGGTGAGGCCGGAGTCACGGGCAACGATATATTCCATACCCGTGCCCACCACCGGGGCTTCGGTCCGCATCAACGGCACACCCTGGCGCTGCATGTTGGAGCCCATCAATGCACGGTTGGCATCATCATGTTCCAGGAACGGAATCAGGGATGCGGCAACAGACACGATTTCCTTGGGGGAAACATCGATGAACTGAACATCATTCCTGGGAACCAGCTTGAATTCGCCGGCAACACGGGAGTTGACCTGTTCCGATGTAAGATTGTCCTTGTCGTCCCGGGCCGCGTTGGCCTGGGCAATGGTATAGTTGTCTTCTTCCCAAGCCGACAGATAGAATGCATGGGCTTCACCGGTCATTTCCGGCTTCTTACCCTTCTTCAGCTTCGCGTTTTCTTTCTCAAAATCTTCCCGGAGGACCACATCGCCGACCTTATAGGTCTTGGATGCGCCGGCATAGGTCACCTTCAGGTGATGCTGAATCCGGCCCTTTTCCACCTTCTTGTACGGGGTTTCGATAAAGCCGTATTCGTTCACCTTCGCGTACACCGACAACGATGAAATCAAACCGATGTTGGGACCTTCCGGTGTCTCAATGGGACAGATACGTCCATAATGGGACGGATGTACGTCACGGACTTCAAAACCTGCCCGTTCCCGGCTCAGACCGCCCGGTCCCAGTGAGGACAGACGGCGCTTATGGGTAATTTCGGACAGAATATTGGTCTGGTCCATGAACTGGGACAACTGGGAGGACCCGAAGAATTCCCGAATAATGGCCATGACCGGCTTGGCATTGATCAATTCATGCGGCATGAGCTGGTCAATGTTGTCATACAGGGACATCTTCTCCCGGATCGCTTTCTGGATTCTCACCAGGCCCACGCGGAACTGGTTCTCCAGGAGCTCACCAACGGAACGGACGCGGCGGTTGGACAAATGGTCAATGTCATCCACCGAACCGACACCCCGCTGCAACTTGAAGAAATACCGCAATGCAAGCATGAAATCATCAATGGAGAGGGTGCGGTCTTCCAGTTCCCGTTTGGAACCGAGCTTTGTGTTGAATTTCAACCGGCCAACGCGGCTGAAGTCATACCGGTCCGAGTCAAAGCAGAGACTCAGGAACAGTTTCTGTGCACTTTCCAGCGTGGGGGGGTCACCGGGACGCAATTTCCGGTACAATTCAATCAATGCGTCTTCCGGGTTCTCCACGCCGTCTTTCTGCAGCGAGTTACTGAGCATGCTGCCCACCGTATCATCCTCAGGCAGAATTACCTTGAATGATTCGATGCCGGACTCCCGGAGCTTCTCAATCATTTCCTCGGTCACGTCCTCGTTGACATCCAGGAGCAATTCGCCGTTGGTGTCCATGATGGGTTCCGCGGTCCGGATCACATCAAACTCGCTCAGTTCAAAAGAGACTTCCAGCCCTTCAGGAGCACGGCGAAGGGTGGATTTCTTGAACTTGTTCCCTTCGGACAGCAGCTTCTTGCCATCCGCATCAATCAGATTGGCACCGACTTTCTTTCCGATCAGGCATTCGGAAGGGGTCAGGTGAATCTTGTTTTCCTCACCAATCCGCAGGGTATGCAGATTGTAGAATTCGGCCAGGAATGCGGGATCGCCCACATACTGGTCATCCATGAAACCGAAACATTTCAGGAACACGCCGGCATTGAATTTCCGCTTGCGGTCAATACGGATATAGAGGATACGCTTCTTGGTATCATACTCGAATTCAATCCAGGCACCCCGATACGGGATCAGCTGGAGCAGATACTGGTTCTTATCAGACTCATACTTGTAGAACACCCCCGGTGAACGGTTAAGCTGGTTCACAACCACACGTTCGGTACCGTTGAAAATAAAGGTGCCGCGGTCAGTCATGATGGGGATATCGCCAAAGTAGAGCTCCTGCTCTTTGATATCCTTGATGGCG
Organism: uncultured Holophagae bacterium; assembly: GCA_964506215.1. Classification (GTDB taxonomy): domain Bacteria; phylum Acidobacteriota; class Holophagae; order Thermotomaculales; family Thermotomaculaceae; genus CAZDKZ01. Next base: position 5,263 of record CAZDKZ010000053.1, on the reverse strand, counting down.
CGGTTGCCCGCACTGTCCGGTTCTTCAAATATTGTCAGACGGAATTTGACCTTCAATGGAACAGAGAATGTCATACCCCGCTCTTCGCATTCGTCCACGGAATAGCTGTATTTCAAATCAACTGCGGTTTCACAGATCGGGCAGAGATCAACGGTGTTTGTGTTTCGAAATCCGCATTTGTCACAATCGACGTGACTGTCATTGGTATCCTTCACATATACAGATGCACCGCACTCCGTGCAGTTGATCCGGTTATGTTCGATACCTTCCAGGTGACCGCATTTACACTGCCAGTCACCAACGGCGTATTCAACGAACTCCAGTTTCGCCAGTCCCCGGTAGTCCTCGATGTTGAAAACACTCCGGAATGCCGCCTGAAGGCCATTGTCCTTCCGTTCCGTAGACAGAACGTGCATCTGCAGGAAATCGTCATACGAAGTCCGCTGGATGTCGATCAGATTCGGAATGGGAAGGTAGGTTTGAATCTTGGAAAAATCAATTCGTTTCCGGTAAATGTTCGATGTCATACCAACCATATTTGTGCTCCTGAAACTTGATACGTGCCTGACCGCTGTGATACAATGATCACGAAAACTTAAAAGAACAGACGCAACAATAAAGGGGAGGATATACGCACGTCCCCTTTACTGTATTGAAAAAGAATCGAGGGCGAAACCGCCCTCGATTTTCTTGTTACAGACTTGTCAGTTAACGTCAACTTCAGCGCCGGCTTCAACCAGAGCCTTCTTGATTTCTTCTGCTTCGTCCTTGGAAACGCCTTCCTTGACGGGCTGCGGAGCGCCATCAACCAGTTCCTTGGCTTCTTTCAGACCCAGGCTGGTGATCTTGCGAACCGCTTTAATCACTTCAATCTTCTTGGAACCGGCTGCTTTCAATACAACGTTGAATTCCGTCTGTTCTTCAGCAGCAGCTTCACCGCCAGCAGCGCCACCGGCTGCCGGAGCAGCAACAGCAGCTGCGGCTGCGGATACGCCAAATTCGTCTTCCAGACTCTTTACCAGTTCGTTCAGCTCCAGAACAGTCATTTCCTTGATGTGAGTGATCAGGTCCTCGTTGGTCATTTTGGCCATCTTGTCCTCCAAAAATTATCGTAAATCAGTTTTTGTTATCAGCAATTTGTTTCAATACAACCGGCAGATTCCGGTACACACCCTGCAATGCGGTAACCAGACCCTGGACCGGCGACTGCAGCAGGAACAGCAACTTGGCAATCAGCTCTTCCTTGCTGGGCAGTGTCGCCACTTCCTGGAACTGTGCTTCGGAAAGCACCGCATCTTCCAGGATGCCACCTTTGAAGGTGTAGCCCTTCTGGTCCTTGGCAAAATCCGTCAGGGCCTTCGCCAGCGCAACAGGGTCTTCATTGGACCATGCCGCGACGGTCGTCTGTTTCAGACCCTTGGTCAGGTCTTCCAGAGACGTCCCTTCCGTTGCCTTTGCCAGCAATGTGTTCTTCACGACCCGATAAGTCGCACCGGTTTCCCTGAGCTTCATGCGCAGTTCATTGTCTTCCGGAACCGAAATGCCCGAGAACTGGAACATGTAGAAGCACTTGATGTCCTTCAGTTCCTCTCTCAGACCGTCAACCAGTTTGATTTTCTCTTTCTTGAACATACGCAACCTCACTCAACCGAACCGGGATCCACTTTGATCCCCGGTCCCATGGTGGTCGAGATAAAGACCGACTTGACGTAGCGACCCTTTGCGGACGCCGGCCGTGCTTTATTGATTGCCTGGATGTAGGAAGTGGCGTTGTCAATGAGCTGCTGCGCATCAAACGACTTCTTGCCTACGGCATTGTGCACGATACCTGTCTTGTCTACCTTGTACTCGATCCGGCCGGCCTTCAACTCCTTGACTGCATCCGCCACATCAAATGTAACGGTGCCGGTCTTGGGGTTGGGCATCAGCCCACGGGGACCCAGGAGTCGTCCCAGTTTTCCGACATGACGCATCATGTCAGGTGTCGCGATCAACGCGTCAAAGTCAAGCCAACCGCCCTGGATCTTTTCGACCAGGTCTTCTCCGCCACAGGCTTCAGCACCGGCAGTTTCAGCTTCTTTCTGCTTATCACCACCAGCAATGACAGCCACGCGCACCGATTTCCCGGTGCCATGCGGCAGGATCAGTGTTCCACGGACCATCTGATCGGCATATTTGGGGTCAACCCCCAGGCGCATGGAGATTTCCAGGGTTTCATCGAAACCTGCAAACGAAATCTCCTTGGCCAGCCGAATCGCTTCGTCCAGCGGATACTCTTTGTTGGCTACGACCTTCTCCAGCGCTTCGCGGTACTTCTTTCCACGCTTGGCCATAGCACCTCCCGAATTACTTCTACCACCTTGTTTTCAAGACCCGTGGTCAGGTCAAACCGTGTTTCGATCAGTCAACCGTCACACCCATGGAACGGGCGGTACCTTCAACGATACGCATGGCCGCTTCCATGTCATTGGTGTTCAGGTCTTTCATCTTGATTTCAGCAATTGCCTTTACCTGGTCCTTCTTGAGCTTTCCAACCTTGGTCTTGTTGGGCTCAGAAGAAGCCTTCTCAATGCCCAGCTCTTTCATGATCAGGTTGGCAACCGGCGGCGTCTTGGTAATAAAGGTGAAAGAACGGTCTGCATACACCGTAATCACAACCGGAATTACCATTCCCGCATCCTTCTGGGTGCGGGCATTGAACGCCTTGCAGAAATCCATGATGTTGACGCCGTGCTGACCCAGGGCCGGCCCGACCGGCGGTGCCGGTGTCGCCTTGCCTGCATCCAACTGCAGCTTAATCAGTCCGAGAACCTTCTTAGCCATATTGAACCCCTAACGTTAGATTTCCTATACCTTCTCTACCTGCAGAAAGCCGAGTTCCACCGGGGTAGACCGTCCGAAGATGGTCACCATAACCCGGACAGTACCCTTATCTTCATTCACCTCTTCAACCGATCCGATAAAGGTCTTGAACGGACCCTCGATAATACGGACCTTGTCTTCCCTGGCAAACGAAATCTCGGGTTTCGGCTTTTCTTTTGAGGTCTTCACCTGGTCCAGAATATTCCGTACATCCTCATCGGTCAACGGTGTCGGGTTTTTCCCGCCGACAAAACCGGTGACCTTGGGCGTGTTCCGGACAAAGTGCCACAGATGGTCATCCATTTCCATCTGGACCAGAATGTACCCGGGAAAGAACTTCTTGGTGGTTTCCACCCGCTTTCCGTTTTTTACCTCCAGCACCTGCTCGGTGGGAATCATCACGTCTGTGATGCGTTCACTGAGACCGTAGGTGCTGACCCGCTTCAACAGACTTTCCCGCACCTTGTTCTCAAACCCCGAATAGGTGTGGACGATATACCAGCGCAAATCCATCTTGGATCTCCCGTGAACGGTCGGTTATCCGCCGATCACCCGGTAAACGTACTCGACAACGGCGGCAAGCAGTTTATCCGACACATAAATGAACGCGGAGAAAATCACCGTGATCACCAGGACGGCAGCCGTGGTCACCACGACGTCATCCTTCGCCGGCCAACTGACTCTTCTCAGTTCTGAAAAAGAGTCTTTCACAAATGATGTCATCTTACCCATGGGCACTCCAACAAACAAAAAAATCTGGCAGGCCAGGAGGGACTCGAACCCCCAACCCTCGGATTTGGAGTCCGACGCTCTACCAATTCGAGCTACTGGCCTACCAAAATGTTAAACAGTGAACTACGCCTTCGCTTCCTTGTGAAGCACGTGCTTGCGACAGGAGCTGCAGAACTTCTTCAGTTCCAGTTTACCCGTCATATTCCGCTTGTTCTTATCCGTGGTGTAATTCTTACGCTTACACTCGGTGCATTGAAGGCTGATCAGTTCTCGCATAGCGTCCTCTTATTCGATGATATCGGTCACCGTGCCGGCGCCGACCGTACGGCCGCCTTCACGGATCGCGAACCGGAGACCCTTTTCCATGGCAATCGGGGTGATCAGATCAACCGAGATGGTCAGGTTGTCGCCGGGCATGACCATTTCCACGTTTTCCGGCAGGTCAATACTGCCCGTCACATCCGTGGTCCGGAAGAAGAACTGCGGACGATAGCCCGTAAAGAACGGTTTGTGACGGCCGCCTTCTTCCTTGGTCAGAATATATACTTCGCCCTTGAACTTCAGGTGCGGCGTGATGCTGCCGATCTTGGCGCATACCTGGCCGCGCATCACGTCACGCTTGTCCGTGCCGCGAAGCAGCAGACCAACGTTATCACCAGCTTCACCACGGTCCAGAATCTTCCGGAACATTTCAACGCCGGTGCATACGCGCTTGATCGTCGGGCGGATACCTACGATTTCAATTTCCGTACCCGTGGTGATCACACCACGTTCAATACGACCGGTGACTACCGTACCACGACCACTGATCGAGAATACGTCTTCTACCGGCATCAGGAAGTCTTTGTCTACCGGACGTTCCGGGAGCGGGACATATTCGTCCACAGCTGCCATCAGTTCGAAAATAGACTTGTTCCACGTTTCGTCTTCCGGGTTTTCCAGCGCCTTCAGCGCGGATCCGCGGATCACAGGGGTGTCATCACCCGGGAAGTCATATTCACTCAACAGTTCACGAACTTCCATTTCGACCAGGTCGACCAGCTCTTCGTCGTCTACCATGTCTACCTTGTTCAGGTATACAACAACGTACGGTACGTTTACCTGGCGGGCGAGCAGAATGTGCTCACGGGTCTGCGGCATCGGACCGTCATACGCGCTGCACACCAGAATCGCGCCGTCCATCTGGGCGGCTCCGGTGATCATGTTCTTTACATAGTCAGCGTGTCCCGGGCAGTCCACGTGCGCATAGTGACGGTTTGCCGTCTGATATTCAACGTGGGCCGTGTTGATCGTAATCCCACGGGCCTTTTCTTCCGGCGCGTTGTCAATCGAGTCGAAGCTGCGGACTTCAACGTCACCTGCACTGATGGACAGTACGATCGTGATCGCTGCCGTCAGCGTCGTCTTACCATGGTCAACGTGACCGATGGTTCCGATATTGACGTGCGGTTTGGTTCTTTCGAATTTTGCCTTCGCCATACCTGCTCTCCTTAAAAAGAAATGGTTATACAAAAAATGGAGCCCACGACCGGACTTGAACCGGTGACCCCGTCCTTACCAAGGACGTGCTCTACCTGCTGAGCCACGTGGGCGGTATTTCGTTTCCAAACAATGGAGCGGGAAACGGGACTCGAACCCGCGACCCTCAGCTTGGAAGGCTGATGCTCTA
>CAZDKZ010000052.1:0-18037 GCA_964506215.1 uncultured Holophagae bacterium | reverse complement strand
AGCAGGTAGGTCGTTCCGGCGATGGTGGACGATTCATTCCAGGACCACAGCACCTTGCTGCTTTCGTCGGTGATGACCCAGGAGGTGGGAATGCGACCGGCATTTACGATGAAACGGATACCGGCCCGGTCTCCCCAGATGGCAGTCTTTTCCACCGTAAATATCACGATCCGTTCGTCCACCGGTTTTTCGATGGTGGTAAGCCGACCGTTTTCCAGGTATTTCCGCAGCACGTTGATATCCGCGGATGAAATCGGGTCTCCCGGGGCCCGGTTTTCAGACAGGAAAAAGGGTGCGCTTCGGGGCAGCAGCGAAAAAACGAGGGAACGTTTCCCCAGGCGCCATTCCAGGAATGTTTTTCGAAGGGATATCCGGGATATGGGACAACCTGTCGGAAATGTTTTTTTTAGTTCGTTAACCAGAAAGTTTATGCTAATATTCTCCATGCTGTGCGGGATTGTACCATAACCACCCCTTCCGTTCCGCACCGCATGACAAGTTAATTCCAAGGAAATCGAATACCTTTTGGAATTCTAGTGGGAGTTTTTTGACTACCAGACGCATAAGGAGTGTTTGGCGATGAGCAGTGTTATGAAAGAAACCTTTTTTGCCAAAAAGGAGTCAGTTGACCGGAAATGGTACGTGGTGGACGCGTCCGGCCGTACCGTGGGGAAGCTGGCTGTAGAGATCGCACGGGTGCTGCGGGGCAAGCATAAGCCGATTTACACCCCGCACGTGGATACCGGCGACTTTGTGATTGTTGTGAACGCGGAGAAGGTCGTGATGACCGGCCGTAAGCTGGATCACAAAGTATACCGGTGGCGGACGACCCGTCCGGGCAGCATGAAAGAGCGCACCGCGCGCCAGATGCTGGACAAGAAACCGGAAACGATTCTTGAACACGCCGTAAAAGGCATGTTACCGAAGAACCGGCTTGGCCGGAAGATGTACAAGAAACTCAAGGTCTATGCAGGTGAGAATCATCCGCATGCGGCGCAGAAGCCCGAGACCCTGAATATCTGACGTGAACCGATACGACTGAACAGTCAGGAGGATATTCGTGAGGAACCTTCAGTATTATGGAACGGGCCGTCGGAAGACTGCAGTTGCCCGTGTGTTCCTGAAACCCGGTAAGGGCGAAGTGATGATCAACCAGCAGCCCGTCGACCAGTATGTGGATGGCGACATTCTGAAGATGATCATCAAGCAGCCGTTGCAGTTGACGGAAACCACCGACCGGTTCGACATGTACATCACCGTTAAGGGTGGTGGCATTGCCGGCCAGGCTGGTGCCATTAAGCATGGTATTGCAAGAGCATTGCTCCAGTATAATCCGGAGCTTCGGAAAAAGCTGAAAGACGCTGGATTCCTGACCCGTGACCCGAGAATGAAAGAACGTAAAAAATACGGGCAGCCCAAGGCCAGGAAGAGATTCCAGTTCTCGAAGCGTTAATTTATCTGTTATCAACCCCTGTTTTGCAAGGAGACCCAACCTTTTAAAGGAGGTATTTGTTGGCTGACATTTCCATGAAGGAACTGCTTGAGGCAGGTGTGCATTTCGGACACCAGACGCGTCGTTGGAACCCGAAGATGAAGAAATACATCTTCGGAAGCCGTAACGGGATCTACATCATTGATTTGCAGAAAACGATGAAACTGTTCCGCGAATGCGCGGACTATGTGACATCCATTGCATCCCGTGGCAAATCGGTCCTGTTTGTCGGAACCAAGCGTCAGGCGCAGGAAGCAATCGAACGGGTTGGTGCATACGATATTCCCTACGTAAGCCAGCGCTGGCTGGGCGGCACGCTGACCAACTTTCACACCATCAAGAAGAGCATCGATAAGCTCAAGCAGATGGAAGAACTGCTGGAAAGCGAAGAAGCGGAAGATCTCACCAAGCGTGAACGGTTTGCCCTGGAACGGAAGCGGAACAAACTGCTCAAGCTGTTCAAAGGAATCAAAGACCTGAACGGTCTCCCCGATGCCCTGTTCGTGATTGATCCCAAGCGGGAAAAGATCGCGGTGCAGGAAGCACGCATCATGAATATTCCGGTTATCGCGATCGTGGACACCAACTGTGATCCGGATCAGATTGATCACGTGATCCCGGGCAACGACGATGCCATCCGTGCCATCAACCTGTTCGTCAGCAAGATGGTTTCGGCCATCCAGGAAGGACGGGCACTGGTGGGTGCGGACAAGGGTGAACAGCAGGCGGAAGAACCCGCAGCTGAAGTCGCACCGGTTGTTGAAGAAAAGGCGGAAGTGAAAGTGGAAGCAAAGGCTCCTGAAGCCAAGCCTGAAGCGGAAGCCAAGCCCAAGGCCACCAAGTCAGTGAAGGTCAAGAAGGAAGAAGAGCCGAAAGTGGAAGCAGAAGCGCCCAAGGAAGAAAAGCCCAAGGCGAAGAAGACCACCACGGCCAAGACCGAAGAGAAGGCCGAAGAAAAGACTGAAGAAGCCCCGAAGAAAGCAGCTGCCAAGAAGCCCGCTGCCAAGAAGACAACCACGACAGTCAAGGCTGACAAGGAAGAAAAGGCTGAGAAGGCTGAGAAGGCTGAAAAGAAGCCTGCTGCCAAGGCAAAGGCGAAAAAGGCTGACGATGCTGAAGCCGCTGAAAAGCCGGCCAAGAAGACAACCAAGACAGCCAAGGCTGCTACGGAAAAAAAGGCTGAGAAGGCTGAAAAGAAGCCTGCTGCCAAGACCAAGGCAAAAGCCAAAAAGGCTGACGACGCTGAAGCTGACAAGAAGGAGAACTGATCATGGCCGCCATCAGTGCAGCACAAGTGAAAGAGCTCCGGGAAAAGACCGGATTGTCCATGGGCGAATGCAAGAAGGCCCTGGTGGAAACCGACGGCAACCTGGAAGAAGCTGTCAAGCTGCTTCGTAAGAAGGGCCTGGACGCTGCTTCCAAGAAAGCCGGTCGTACAACTGCCGAAGGCATTATCGGCACCTACATTCACTCCAACGCTAAGATTGGTGTGCTGTTGGAAGTGAACTGTGAAACCGATTTCGTTGCCCGCAATGAAAATTTCCAGGAACTGGTGAAAGACATTGCGATGCACATTGCCGCTTCTTCTCCCCGGTTTGTGAGCAAGGAAGAAGTGACACAGGAAGTTCTGGATACCGAAAAAGAAGTGTACATGGCCCAGATCAAGGCCCAGGGTAAACCGGAACACATTGCCGAGAAGATCGTTGAAGGTAAGCTCTCCAAGTATTATGAAGAGAATTGCCTGATGGAACAGTCTTTTGTGAAAGACTCCGACGCAACTGTGGGTCAGATGATTTCCACCAAGATTGCTGAAATCGGCGAAAACATCAAGGTTGCCCGTTTTGTCCGCTTCCAGGTTGGTGGCGAATAATTCAGGCAAGTCCAAAGCAGAACAGGAAAGCCCCTCTTGATGAGGGGCTTTCTTTTTGTCCTGTCACCCATTTTTTGAAGAACAAAAAATTATAAAAAATAAGTCAAATTGCCAAAATCTTCGATAATTCAGTGTTTCAGATACCGACCATCTTTCATCCACACGCATTGTATAAAATTTGTCTAGATGCTAGAATCAGTAAACACCAAAATCTAACTAGCTGAAAATTGTGGAATTGGCGTGAAAATCGTTGAAATTTCCCGGTTCCCAACTTGCCAGAAGCGGTCTATATTATGATCAGCCTTCCCGGGAAGCCAAAACTGAACAAAGGCTGGAGGCTGGAATGAACGCTCGAAAAACTGAAAATACATCAGAATTGATCCCGTTGACCAAGGAAGAAATGACTACGATCATTGGTGGAGCCATTGTCGATAATTCACTGTCCAGAGAAATATCACTCAGCTATCAGGTCACCGGCACCACGGATAATTCGACAGGCGCTGGTGATGATCCAGATGACCCCATTGATTTCTGATTGTTGATTCCGCTATTGTCCTCACGAATTCAATTGTTCCTTCATGGCCGCGAATGCGGCCTTTGTGTCATCAATATCCTGATATCGCAGTTTCGGCGTCTTGGCCAGGCAATTCATGATAAACATATCCAGTGCCTCAGGCAGTTCTTTGACCACGTGGGAAGGGCGGGGCGGGACCACGCTGGGGTTCAGGATCTGGTGCTGGACCACCATCGGTTCCGGGTGCTGGTAGGGCAATACCCCTGTAAACATGCGGTACAGTGTGACCCCGAAGCTGTAAATGTCGGTCTGTTCCGATGATACGCTCATGGTCAGGGATTCGGGTGCAATGTAGGCCGGTGTTCCCACCACTTCCAACCCCTGGGTCTGGGAATCGGTGCCGATTTCCTTGGCAATTCCGAAATCCATCAGCTTGACCATGCGGCCCATCCGGCCAGTGGGATGGGTCAGGGAGAATTTCAGATCGGCGATCATGATATTCCCAGGTTTGATATCCCGGTGGAGCACACCCTTGCCGTGCAGGTAGCTGAGCCCTTCCAGGATTTCCCCGGTAATGAACAGGCCCAGCTCCATGGGTAACGGCCATTCCCGGTCCAGCTTGTTTTCCAGGGTTTCCCCGTCCAGAAACTCGGTGGCCAGGTATAACCGGCCCCGGTGTTCCCCGCTGTCATAGTATTGCAATATGTTTGGATGATCCAACCGGCTCAGAATCTTGATTTCATCCTTGAACCGCTTGATTTTGTGGGGACTGCCGGTAACCGGTATTTTCAGGATTTTCAAGGCTACCACCTGGCGGTTTTCCATGGATACCGCCCGGAAAACATCCCCCATACCGCCTTCCCCTACCTGTTCCCGGATCTGGTACGGGCCGATCAGGTTCTTGCTCCGCCATTGCAACAGGGAATGGATGCCGAAGAACAGGGCCCAGATGATCAGAATCGCCCCGGCGATGGTGGCTACCGTCCGGGTGACTTCTCCCATGGCATCCGCATGATACCGGTGGGCCTGGACAGTGTTGGAGACAAACTCATATCGCTCGGCCAGCGTCTCAAAGGCGTTGACATTGACCTTGTCCGATTCCCGGACCGCTTTTCGGATATGGGAGAGCCGTTTGAACACCCCGAATGGCCAGGGGACTTGTTCGGGGCAACCCAGATCGGTGTAGGCCCGGTAGATCTGAAAATGAGCGTAGAAGTTGCTCCGGGCGTTTTCATTCAGGTCCACCAGCTGGCGCAACGGTTCAATTGCCCGGCAGGGCTCATCGGACAGCAGGAATCCTTCCGACAACGCCGACAGGGCCAGGGTCATTTCATTGGGCGTCCGGGATGCTGCGGCGTCTGATTTCAATTGTCGCGCGATCTCCAGCCCCCCTTCCACGTCCCCTTTCCGGTACAGCGCACTGGCCAGGGCATGCCGGGCACCGGTCTGGCGGGAGGGCTGGTTGGTGCGGATGGCCTCGGCCAGGGCTTTTCTTGCCAATGCTTCCGCCCGGTCGATCTGGCCGCTGGACAGGCAGGACTCGGCCAGCCGGGTCATCATGTGGCATACCTTACGGGGTTCATGTTGTTCGGCAAGCCGAAGGCCCTCTTCCAGGTAAGGGATGCTCTGTTCGGACAGGCCTGCCATCCGATAGAATTTCCCCAGCATGTTTAGCGTGTTGATCAGGTCCTGTGGGTTACCGGATTGCCGAACATGGGCCAGTTCCTGTTTCAGGATGGCAATGGCCTCGGGAATCCGACCCTCCTGAGATTCCAGGTCGGCCAGCCAGCGGGAGTTGAGCATGGTGAGCCGGCGATAATGGTAGCGTCGGGCCAGCCGCAGACTCTCCGAGATCACCCCACGGGTCTTTTGCCGATCCAGAAGATCCTGGTGAATGCGGAAAAGGATCTGCCCGGAGATGGGTACAAATACCGGACGGGTTCTGGTGACCTGATTGGCCGGGCTTTCGTTCCAGACGGTCAACCGGTATTCGGGTGGCTCCCGGAGTTCGGACAGGAGCAGGAGATAGTTGAAAACGTCCATGATGATCCGCTGGGGGTCGGTTTCCTGTTCCACGACGGCGAACCGTTCCCGGATCTGTTGCTCGCATCGGGTGAAGGCCATCCGTTCCACGTAGAGTATGTTCAAAATGGTGGCAAGGTTCTTTTCAACACCGGATTCCCCGAGGATTTGATCTGCCCGATCCGGGTTCAATTTCAGCAGCAGGCTTACCAGGAACGGGGAAGGGGGAATATCTTCTGCTCTTCCAGCCCATTCAATGGCTGAGTCACGCTCTCCCTTGTCCCGGAGATAGATTGCCATCAACACGGGCCGGACAAAGGGATGGTCCCCGATGTTCGCCAGAATGAACCGGTCCAGTTCTTCGGAAGATTTTCCATCTTCGATGAAGATTCCGGTCAGGGACAGGTAGGCGGGGTAAAAATCACTGTGCTCACTGAGAATCCGGGCCAGTTCCGTTGCCTGTGCTTTCGTTGCCATATCCTGCTGGAAGATCGCTTCATACCGGGTGTATGGGTCCTGGGCGAACACAAGCCCGCAAACAAGCAGGAAAAAGCTGGCCGACAGCCGTTTGAAGAAATCCATGGCCCAATTGTAACGGAAAGAACAGATCGGGGCAATGCAAGTTGTTTCTTTTCACAGAGCTGGTTAGCCCAGGTTGACGGGTACCGGCATGAACGACAGGATAAAGATGATCAATGCCACAATGGCCAGTCGTTTTCGTGCCGGGTCCAGTGGCGGATCCAGGTAGGGGAGCGCGGGATGACGAAGACCCAGGAAAAGCAGAATGGCGATCCATAACAGCCACCCCTGGTAGAAGAAGGAAGCAATCAGCAAAACACCGATCAGGATGTAGGAAATAAATGATGCGCGCTTGCCGAAAACCGCGTAGGCGATGTGCCCCCCGTCCAGCTGACCCACCGGCAGCAGGTTCAGCGAGGTGACCAGCATGCCGATCCAGCCGGCAAACCCCACAGGATGCAGCAGGAGATAGGTTCCATCCGTCAGGTTCGGGAAAACCAACAGTCGAATGAACTTGTACAACAGCGGTTGACCAAAAGTGATGATTTCGCCGGGATCGGGCGGGGTCGGCACAGCTGTGGACAACATCAAACCGCCCACAAGGACCGGGACAGCCACAACGAATCCGGCGATGGGTCCGGCAATACCCACGTCGAAGAGGTCCCGCCGGCCATAAAAGGGTGATCGGATCCGGATAAATGCACCGAATGTACCGATCAGCGAGGGTGCCGGGATGAAGTAGGGTGGACTGGATGCCATGCCATAGTGTCGGGCCATCAGGAAATGCCCCAGTTCGTGGGCGATAAGAATGGCCATTAACGGCAGGGAATAGGCCAGGCCGGCAACCCAGAACAGGGGATGAAAAACAGAGATGTCCACCTGGTAGAACCCCATCATGCTGATACCGCCGATGAACGTGGTGGTGATCATGGTGGCGACAAACAGGACGCTGCTGATGGCCCATTGGCGGGCCGTGATCCCATGAATCCAGCGTTTGATGTTCATGCTTGGGATACCAGCAGATCGGAAACGGCTTCCAGTTCAGCCATGGTGTCAATAGACGTGCAGCAGGCCCCCATGGCGGTCCGGACCTGCAGTAAATCAGGGTCCATGGTACGCTCCTGCTGCCACATCTCCCGGGTAGGCCACCTGGCATAGGCGATATCGGTTGTCCCCGATTCCTGATGGAGACAGGACCCCAGGCTTCCGACTTTCAGCAGCGCCCGGGTAACGGCTTTCCAGTGTTCCATGAAGGGGGATTCCATTCCTTCCAGCACCTCGAATCGAACCAGCACGCAAAACATGGGACCTCCACTTTCTCTTTCCATCAGGATACCAGAAACCAGTTCTCCCGGGGCATATCTTGAAGAATTTGATACAATGTACGGATGGAACAGGGAACGGAATTCCAGTATCAGCAGTACAATCAATATTTCTGCCAGGTAGCACACGGCCTGGAAGAACTGGCCGCCGATGAACTGAAGGAGTTGGGTGCCCGGGACATTCAGACCCAGTACCGGGGCGTCCGCTTTTCCGGTGATCACGGGATCCTGTACCGATGCAACTACCGGTCCAGGCTGGTGAGCCGCATCCTGGCCCCGCTGGCCACGTTCGGTTGCCACTCCGACAAGGTACTGTATCGGAAAGCCGGGCAGATTGACTGGGGCCGGTTCCTGGATACCGGTGACACATTTGCGGTATATGCCAACGTGTCCGATTCCAAGATCAATCATTCCAAGTATGCCGCATTGCGGTTGAAAGACGCAGTGGTGGACCAGTTCCGGGACCGGACCGGAAAACGACCATCCATTGACAGCAAGAACCCGGATGTCTGGATATCATTGAATGTCCGACGGAACCAGGCGGTGATCAGCATAGACACCTCCGGTGGTCCACTGCACAAGCGGGATTACCGGGTTGGATCCTACGACGCACCATTACAGGAAACACTGGCTGCGGCCATGATTCGCCTGTCCGGCTATACCGGCGAGCAACCCCTGCTGGACCCCATGTGCGGGTCCGGAACGCTGCTGGCCGAGGCGTTGATGGTGGCGGGCCGTGTCCCTGCCGGATACCGGAGAAAAAAGTGGGGCTTCCAGAAGCTGCCGGACTTTGAACCCGAAACCTGGAATCGGGAAAAACAGGATGCGGATGGTCAGGTGCGGCCGGTTGCAGACGGCCTGATCACCGGTTCGGATATCAACCAGGGGGCGGTTACGGCTGCCATGACCAACCTGGGCCGAATTCCGGGCGGAGACGGGGTCCGGATCCGCAGAATTGATTTTCGGGAATCCAGGGGCCTGGAAAACGGCATACTGGTAACCAATCCGCCGTATGGTGTGCGCCTGGGTGAACAGCGGGATGCGGAAGCACTGATGAAAGACCTGGGAGATTTCCTGAAGCAGAAATGTACCGGTACAACAGCCTGGATTCTTTGTGGGAGCACCGGACTGGTCAAACATGTGGGGTTACGGAGCAGCAAACGGATCCCTCTGTTCAATGGTCCGCTGGAAACACGGCTGATCCAGGTGGAAATATTTCCGAAACCCTGATGTTTTCAGGGATTGGGCTTGCAATCAGGTAGGCTCATTGGGTAAGCTTTCACGGCGGCCGAAATGCCGCTGGAAAGGAAGGTCGCATGAACCCGGTAACCGAAATGAGAATTGACAAGGAATGGATCAATACCCTGGACCCCATCCACTTCGGTGGAGAGATCGAGGTGGTTTCGGATCGGCGACGTGTGGACAAGGTGGTTCATCACCTGATGCAACACCGGGAGTTGGGATTCGATACCGAAACCCGACCGGCGTTTCGCAAGGGCGTGAAGCATCCGGTGGCCCTGTTGCAGCTGGCCACCCGGGACAAGGCTTACCTGTTTCAGCTCATGCGGACCGGGCTGATGCCATCGCTGGTGGCACTTCTGGAATCGGCCAAGATCCGCAAGCTGGGAATCGGAATTCGTGATGACCTGGTCAAACTCCAGGAGCGCGCACCATTCCAACCCAAGGGTTTCGTGGACCTGTCCCAACTTGCCCATGACAAGGGCATTGTGCAGGTGGGTGCACGGGCACTGGTTGCCCGTTATTTGCGGCGGCGACTCACCAAGTCTGCCCAGCGTTCCAACTGGGCGACACCCGAACTGACCGAACGCCAGGTGAATTATGCGGCAACGGATGCCTGGATCTGCCTGAAGCTGTATCCGCTGCTCCTTTCCGACCACCGCCAGTACAGTCCCCAGGAACAATCAGAAGACTGAGACGCAACCGTTGGCTGGATTTCCCCCTCATTTTCCGCTAGTGTAATGCCATGAGCAATTCAGGATATGTGTATCCGGACACCATCCCGCATCAATTCAACGGGAAGACCGTACTGGACTTCTACGTGGCCCGATATGGACATACGGACAGGGAAACCTGGATCCGCCGGATCGGTGATGGCCAGGTGACCCGGAACGGGAAGCCCCTGGCTGCACATGACCGGGTAACCGGTGGAGACCAGCTGTGCTACTTCAGGCCACCATGGGATGAGCCGGATGTGCCGTTGAAATTCCATGTTCTGTATGCCGATGATCATCTCCTGGCTGTGGACAAACCCGCCGGTCTTCCGGTACTGCCCCGGGATGTTTACCTGGAACACACGCTGCTCCACCAGGTGCGGTTGCATTATGGTCAGGGTGCCGCTCCGGTGCACCGGCTGGATCGCGGAACATCCGGCGTGGTGCTGTTTGCCCGTACGCACCTGGCCCGTCGTCGACTGGGCAAGGCCATGCAGACCGGTCAGGTTTTCAAAACCTACCTGGCGCGGGTGAACGGAGAAGTGGGAACCGGAACACGAATCGTAACCGTGCCACTGGGCCCGGTTCGGCACCCGATTATCCGTTCTGTCATGGCGGTCAAGCCGGACGGTCAACCGGCCTGCACCCGCTACCGTCGGATCAGAGCGGGTTCCGGCGGGGAAACGATGGTGTTGATTGCCCTGGATTCCGGACGGCCACACCAGATTCGTATTCACCTGGCCTGGGACGGCCACCCATTGCTGAATGATCCCCTGTACAACCGGGTTGGGGGCGAACCGGACCCGACCGGTGTTCCCGGAAATATCGGTTTTGCCCTGCACAGCTGGCGGTTGCGGGTCCCCCATCCGGACACGGGTAAGCGGATGCGGTTTACATCCCCGTTACCGGTTGATTTTCAGCGAGAATCGGGCCCATGAGATATCTGCTGCTGTACGATGGGAACTGCGGATTGTGTGACCGGGTTGTCCGGTGGGTGCACAAGAACGATGACGCCGGTGTGTTTTATTTTTCCCCGCTGTCCGGCGAAACCGCCCGGCCATACCTGGATCGCTGGTTTGCGTCCGGACCGGTGCCGGACAGTGTGATCCTGGTGGAAAATCCCGGGTCGGCTGGAGAAAAAATCCATATCCGGACAGCCGCCATACTGGCTGTGGCCCGTCAATTGGAAGGTGTGTGGCGTGCGCTCCTGTTACTGGAGTTGGTTCCCCGATTTTTGCGTGACGGCGCATACCGGTTGGTTGCCCGGTACAGGAAAAGACTGTTTCCGCATTCCGCTTGCCAATGGTTTTCGGGTCCGGATTCAACAACGGAACGCTTCCTCCCATGAATCCGTTCCCAATTGATTGAAACCGTCCGATCCCTGGTCTACAATATCAGTAAACAGACAACGACGTTACCGGTTTTCTAACCGCTTAGTCGCGTGAGGAGGAAGCTATGAGTTTGATGGATTATGAATCCCTTCTGGGATCAGCGTGGGATGTCCGGAATCTGCTGGAGCATGTCTGCAGCACCATTCCCAAGGAGATGATCCATGCACCGGGACCGGACTTCGTAGAAAGGATTCTTGCACAGTCTGACCGGAAACCGGGTGTACTGGTGAATATGCAGCGGTTGTACAACACCGGTCGCCTGGCGGGTACCGGGTACTTGTCCATTCTACCGGTGGACCAGGGGATCGAGCATACTGCCGGCGCGTCATTTGCGCCCAATCCTATTTATTTTGACCCGGAAAATATTGTGAAGCTGGGCATTGAAGCCGGATGCAACGGTGTGGCCAGTACACTGGGTGTGCTGGGCAGTGTGGCCCGGAAGTATGCCCACAAAATTCCGTTCATCGTCAAGATCAACCATAATGAACTGCTGACCTATCCCAACAAGTATGACCAGGTCATGTTCGCCACGGTGGACCAGGCATTCGACATGGGTGCCGCCGCGGTCGGGGCAACCATCTATTTCGGTTCGGATGAGTCCATGCGCCAGTTGCAGGAGATTTCCGAGGCATTCAGCTATGCCCACTCCCTGGGTATGGTGACCATTCTCTGGTGCTACCTGCGCAACAGTGCCTTTAAGAAGGACGGTACGGACTATCATGTGTCTGCCGATATGACCAGCCAGGCCAACCACCTGGGTGTGACCATTGAAGCTGATATTATCAAACAGAAACAGGCCGAGAACAACGGTGGATTCACGGCCATCGACTTTGCCAAAACGCACCCGGCCGTGTATGACAAGCTGACTTCGGACCATCCGGTGGATCTGACCCGTTACCAGGTGGCGGGGTGCTACATGGGCCGGATGGGGCTGATCAATTCGGGCGGCGGATCGGGCAAGAATGACTTTGCCCAGGCGGTTCGCACAGCGGTGATCAACAAACGTGCCGGCGGCATGGGCCTGATCCTGGGACGCAAGGCATTCCAGAAGCCCATGGACGAAGGGGTGAAGCTGGTCAATGCCGTACAGGATGTGTTCCTGGATGAATCGGTGACGCTGGCCTGACGGTGCAGGAAAAATTGAAATCAGAAAGGGGGAGCATGCGCTCCCCCTTTCTCATGCAGGTTCAGCCGGGACTATTCATATTTCAGTGAATGGACCGGGTTGGTGGTGGCACACCGGATGGACTGACCCGCTACCGTTACCATCGCAATGATCAGTGCTGCCGCTGTCGCTCCCACGTAAAGCAACCAGTGCTGGTTCACCCGGTAGGCAAAATCGGACAGCCACCAGTCCACGGCCAGATAGGTGAAGGGCCAGGAAAGAATGCCGGCCAGTATCACCCATCGGACAAATTCCCACGTCAGTTTTGACGTGATCTGGAAAACAGTTGCGCCCATGACTTTCCGGATCCCGATTTCCTTGGTGCGCTGTTCGGCCATGTGACTGGCCATGCCCAGCAATCCCATGCATGCGATGAGAATGCCGATTCCACTGAACAGGAGAAACACGGTGCCGATTTTCTCTTCAAATTGATATTGTTCCATGAAATTGTCTTCCACGTGGACATAGTCAAACAGGTCTCCCGGAAACCATTGCTTGTACATGTCCTGGATTCCGGCCATGGTTTCCGGATCTGACGGGTCGTCCACATGGAGCGTGATATACCGGGCCATGTGTACCAGTCGAATGACCATGGGTTCCAGTTCCTGTTGCAGTCCATACCAGTGAAAATCCTTGAGCACGCCCAGAACCTGAAGTGGGGTGCGACTGTCACCGATGAGGATGGTCTGTCCGACGGCCTCCTGTGGTGAATTCCAGCCGAATTGACGCATGGCGGTTTCGTTGATCAGGAAGTTTCCACGCACCGCGTCCCAGCTCCTGGTAAAGAGGTCCGGTATAGATGCCAGTACCGGGATGTCGAACAGTTCCGGAAAGGAGCGGTCACAGCGAAGGCATCGGACAGCCAGTCCGTTATCCGGATCGCTTTCCGATGGATACAGCCAGAGGCGATTGATGCTGATACCGGGTGCGCCGGAACCGGTTGTGACTTCCCGTACACCGGGCACCGTTTGAAATGCGGTTCGAACAGTTTCAACCTTTTCTCCCGGTAAGCGGTCCCAGGACTTGAGCCGCAGCACAATCTTGTTTTCCTTGTTGAAGCCCAGTGGGACGGTGGTCATATAGTGGAGCTGACGGTAAACCGTGGCGGTGGCTATAATCAGAAAAACCGAAGCGCTGAACTGCACAACCACCAGTAGTGTTCGCAGGCGCGAACCACCGGTCCCGGATGTCCGGGTACCCCGCAGGGCTGTTTCAGGCTTGAAAGAAGACAGCACAACGGCCGGATAAATACCGCCGATCAAACCCACCGTCAATACAAGGATGATCGCTCCTGCGATTGCAGCCGGCGTCACGAATGCGCCAATGGTGAACGAAACACCCGCCAGCCTGTTGAACAGGGGCAGGGAGAATTCAATCAACAGGACGCTGAACATGGCGGCCAGAATCACGGTGCCGATCGATTCACCCAGAAATTGCACCATCAACTGGGGTCTTGTGGCCCCGGACACCTTTCGGAGACCGATTTCAGCGGCCCGGCGGATGGCCCTTGCCGTGGACAGGTTGATATAGTTCAGGCAGGCAATGAGCAGGATTAACAGGCCCGCCGCGGAGAATATCCAGACGTAGATCAGGTTGCGCGTGGGTATCAGCTGGTCCATTTCATACTGGTGAAGATTCAGATCTGTCAAAGGCTGGAGCACATTTTCCATCTTCATGCCCACATCGGACAACTGGTCCGCAATATATTCGTGGGCGAGTAAACGGATCGATTCCGCAAAATCGTCTGGATTGGTACGGGGTTTCAACTTGACATAGGTGCTGGTCGCCATGATGGCGAAGTCCCATGTGCGGAGCATTTCGTGTTCCTGTGTATTTTCCCAGGGCACAAAGATGGCATCTTGCAATATGGTGTTCCGGGGCAGGTCGTCAACAACCGCACTCACGGTATACAGGCGCTCTGACATCAGAATCTGTTTACCCAGTACCGGTCCTGCACCAATGTGTTTGTCCGCAAGCGACCGGGAGATGACGATGGAATCCGGTCCGGTGTAGGGTTGGTCCGGATTTCCCTCCAGGAAGTTGAAATTGAACATGGCGAACAGGTCCGCTTCCACATACCGTACGGCCGATTCCGGATAATCAATCCCGTCCTTCCGAATACTGGCGTTCCAGAATGCACAGCTCCGGGCCACGGATTCCGCCTGGGGGAATCGATCCCGTATGGCTGCGCCCGTGTGGGTGAGGTTGGAATAGAACACCTGGACACCCCGTTCGGTTGTTCGTTTGCCGCGTACCAGGAAGATGCGGTCTTTGTCTTCATGGAAATGGTCGAAGGACAGGTGGAACAGGACAAACATCAGGATCATGACACACACGGCGAGACTGACCGAAAGCCCGATGACATTGATGAAGGTGTGAAGGGGATTCCGTTTCAGGTGTCGGTACGCTGTCTTCAGATAATGACCGGACATCAGGGGCAGGTGTTTGATCAGCAAATCCACGAGACGGGCTACAGGAAGACGATCGGTTCTTGCATAGTCCCGGCTGATCGCTGCAGTTGATCCCAGTTCACGGGCTGCCCGGGCGACAGCCTGTTGTGGCGTGTGTCCCTGGTCGATGAGTTCCTGTCCCCGGATGCGAACGTGGTCTTCCAGTTCGGCAACGGTACCGGGTTCAAGGCCGGCATGTCCGCGCAAACTCCGTTTCCAGTTTTCGATTGCATGTTCAAAGCTGTCTGATTGTTTCATGGTGTCATCTCAACGGTTGTCTGGCTGTTCCGGAAGCTGCCAGGCTGTAAATACAGCCTCGTGAACCGTCTGCCACATGGACATTTCAGTATCCAGGGCGGTCAGACCTTCCGGCGTGATGTTGTAATAGCGTCTGGGCCGGCCTTCCTCGGACATTTTCCACTGGCTGACAATCAACCCTTCCTTTTCCAGCCGGTGGAGGACAGGGTAAAGCATACCGTCTGACCACTCCATGGCACCCCGGGAAACATCCCGGACCTTACGGATGATCTGGTAGCCGTAGCTTTCACCCCGTTTCAGGATGGCCAGTACCAGCGGTTTGGATGATGCGGCGATCAATGACTTGGAAATCATGATAACGTTTCCCCCTTTATGCCTAGAACAACAATGTATACAGATCAGTTATACAACTTCAGATGGGGGCGGGTTTCAATTTTCTTTGCCCGTGCGCAGAATTCATGTTTTCGTGTTAGGTTGTTCAGACAACTTGAACTGGAAATCAAAAATGTCTGAAATAGTTTGTCTGCTTCGGGTCTTGTTGCAGACATATGCAGACTGTTTCAATCGGAGGAAACATGCGATTCAAGCTCATTGGTATGCTGTTTCTCATGGCCATCGCGATTTCGGTTTCGGCCGCAGAAATAACGGGCATTGTCACGGATAAGCGCACCGGACGAGTGGTTTCCGGAGCCTGGGTCACCAACGGTAAGCAACAGGTATACACCAATGAAAAGGGGAGGTTCTCACTTGAATGCCCCGAAAGCGTGACCGTGATCATAACAGTCCATGCACAAGGATTCATGGGTTGGCAAAAACAAGTGTCCTGCATGGATACTGGCGAACCGGTACCGATCAGGATTGAGCTGGAAGAAGATCGCCGGTTAACGGAAACCATTCTTGTCATTGGTGAATCCCAAGCTGTCCTGCCGGGGCCGGGTCTCTCCCGTGGACGGGAACAACTCTACCGACAATCCGATGCGGATGTGGGAGAGTTTATCCGGAAACTGCCCGGAGCCGCTGCGATTCGAAAGGGCGGTACGGCACTGGACCCCGTTTTCCGGGGATTTCAGCGGGATCAGCTCCGTGTCGTGGTGGATGGTGCAGTGGAAGTGGAAGGGGCGTGTCCCAACCGGATGGACCCCCCGGTTACCCATTTTGCCCTGACCGATCTCAATCGAATTGAATTGCACAACGGGCCATTTTCTGTGCGATATGGTCCCAGTCTTGGCGGTGTATTGAACCTGGTCATGGCATCGGATGGCGGCGGTATGACGGGCATGTCGGGTATGGCAGGTTTCGGCTATGTATCCAATGGGCAACGTACCGCTGCGGACTTCCGGTTGGCTGCCGGGACTGACAGGGCAGGTGTTCGAATCAGCGGCTCATATGGTTCCGGTTCGGACTATGAGGACGGTTCGGGCAATGATGTTGACGCTGCGTATCACCGGGACAGCGCGACCGTGCAGCTATCATTTCAACCAATGAACGCACATCTGTTGACCGCCCGCTATCACCATGTTTATTTGTGGGATGTGGCATATCCGGCTCTCCCGATGGACGCGGATGATGACAAGACGGACGTGTTTTCCATGGGATGGCAATGGAAAAGAATGGGCCGGATGGACCAGGTGAAGCTGGACCTGTACGCATCCCGTGTGGACCATACCATGAGTAACCGGAAGCGGTCCAACCTGACCATGATGTTTGCGGAAACGGTTGCGGACACTGCCACAGACGGTGGTCGGGTGGAATGTCGGTTCATGCTGGAAAAGGGGACCGTGTATGCCGGACTGGATCATCGGAAGCGTGAGAAGGACGGAATCCGCACACGGGATATGTTCATGGGTCCCATGGCCGGTCAGACTGTGACCGATCGGATCTGGCCGGATGCGTGGACAGCAAACACGGGTACCTTTGTGGATTATCGGGGGGCCTTCGGAGATGATGCGTTATTCTCACTGGGCATGCGAGTCGATCAGGTACGTGCCGATGCCCGTTCGCCCATGTCCACGTTTACGTCGATTTATGGTGATGAACTTTCCGATTCGCAAATCCTCTTTTCACTGAATTTTGGTTGGGACAAGCGAATAACAGATTCGCTGTCGGTGGGCATTCATGCCGGCCAGGGAAACCGTGCGCCAGACATCTCCGAGCGATTCTTGTTCCTGTTACCGACCGGTGTGGATCGATATGACTACCTGGGAAATCCCCTGTTGAAAGCAGAGCGAAACCGTCAGGTTGAATTCAGTGCCAGTTGGTCGCGGCAGCGGGTGACTGCCCGTTTTGCTGTTTTTTATGCGGATCTGGATCATGCCATCAGTGCCGTGGTGACGGATCTGCTGCCGTCACGCTCACCCGGTGTGTTTGGTGTCAAGCAGTTCATCAACATCGATGATGCCCTGCGATGGGGTCTGGAGCTGGGCGTCCAGTATCAGGTGTGGGAGAATCTTCAGCTGTCCCTGGACGGTGTGTTTGCCGCGGGCCGTGATCAGACGCATCAGGATTATCTGCCGGAGACCCCGCCCGCAGAACTTCGATTCACTGCTGATTATGAGAAGGGGAATGGGCGTTTGACCTGGATATCCAGGGCCGTTGAACGCCAGGACCATGTTTCCGAAAGTTTTGGAGAACCGGTTACGCCAGGCTTTACCACCCATCAACTGGCATTCCATTATCGTTTTCGTAGCTGGGAGATGATCATTCAATTGTTCAATCTCACGGACAAAGCATATGCAGAGCATCTGTCCCGGCGGCTGGCGGGTACCGGTTTGCGCATTGCTGAGCCGGGCCGAAGTGCGTTTATCGGCATGCGAACCACGTTCTGATTCATACACGCCGGGCCATTTCCTGTGGTCCGGTTTTTCCTTTTTCAATTCCGCTTGAACCAGTTTGATGCAGGATTCGTGAAACAATCTCCTTGACTCATAAGTAAGTATTTACTAACTTGGTTGTCGGAGGAAACCATGAATCGAAAACGAATGACATATGCCGAACGGCACATTGACATAATCCGGACAGCGGCCCGCCTCTTTGCTGATTTACCATTTGACGCGGTGACCACCCGGTCCATTGCCAATGCGGC
>CAZDKZ010000051.1:0-18270 GCA_964506215.1 uncultured Holophagae bacterium | reverse complement strand
AGGGTTCAGTCCCGTTCATCTCACCGGTGTCATCGGCGTGTTCAAAGCTTACCTGACGCGGGTCGGTTCCGGACCATTTCCAACCGAACAATCCAACGGGATCGGCGATGCATTGCGTCAATCGGGTCACGAATACGGCACGACCACCGGCAGACCCCGGCGGTGCGGCTGGTTTGACCTGGTTGCTGCCCGATATGCGAGAATCATCAACGGGTACAATGCCATCGCGTTGACCAAGCTGGACGTACTCAGTAACTTCGATGAGATTCCGGTCTGTACCGGTTATCGGTATAAGGGTGACATCATGTCTGAATTTCCGGCGGACGCGGACGTATTGGACGATATTCAGCCCGTATTCACATTCCTGCCCGGATGGAAGGTGCCCATCGCGGGGATTGACCGCTTTGATCAGCTTCCGGAACAGGCCCAGCAGTATGTCCGTTTCCTGGAAGAAAGCATGGAATGTGGCATTTTTCTGGTTTCAACCGGCCCGGATCGAAACCAGACCATCCTTCGGGACGATATAATTAATTAGAAATTACGCGGATTGGAGGAGGCGACATGTCCATTTGTCCGTTCTGTGGAAAAGATCTAGCGGGTAACACCGAGGCATGCCCCCATTGTGGACATGATCTGACTGCGGCAAGTCCCACGCCGCCGGTGCCGGCGCATGCTGTTAACGAGGGGGACAGCAGCGAAAGAAAGACGATCCCGTTTGAAGATCCCGGGCAGGGCTTCTTCGGCGGCATGCTGGAAACCATCAAGATGGTGTTGTTCCAACCCACGGCCTTTTTCGGCGAATACAGGCTGGACGGTTCCATCGGGCGACCCATGGTGTTTGCCGTGATCGTGGGCTGGTTTGCCGCCGCCATCGGTTTGTTGTGGGGATTGCTGCTCAATGCGTCCATCATGTCCATGATCAGCCAGTACATTCCGGCCAGTGAGTTGTCCCAGGAGCAGTTGATGCCCCAATACCTGCTGACAACCACGTTTTCCATTATTTCCCTGATCCTGGCCCCCATCATGATCGTGATCGGCCTGTTCATCCTGGCCGGCATCTATCATCTGTTCCTGATGATGGTGGGTGGTGCCAACAAGGGGTTCGAAACCACGTTCAACGTGGTCTGTTACCGGACTGCAGCCAAGCTTTTCGCCATTGTGCCGTTCTGCGGTGGCACCGTGGCCTGGATTTATGCCATCGTTGTGGCGGCCATTGGCCTGTATCGCGGTCATGAAACGGACGGATGGAAAGGTGCATTTGCGGTGCTGGCTCCGTTTGTACTGTGCTGTTGCTGTCTGTTCCTGTTCTGGGGACTTGCAGTTATGATAGGAGTTGCGGCCAACGCCCGCTGATGGAACGAATCTGTGAAACTGACTTTTCGTGAACGAGAACAGGGGGAGTTGAATCTCCCCCTGATTTATTTCATCATTATGACAATTCTGGCGGTTGCCGGGTTTGTGGCGCACCATCTGCACCTGGTGCCCGTCATGCTGTGCCCGTTCAAGGAGATTACCGGCTTGCCGTGTCCCACCTGCGGTACCACCCGGGTGGTGCTTAGCATCTATGAACTGGACCTGTGGTCTGCTTTCCTGTTCAACCCCGGCCTGTTCCTGTTCCTGATAGCCATGGGGTTCTGGTTTGCTTTGGGAATCCATGGGCAGATTGCCCGAAAAGTCCTGGTTGTGAAGTTAACGGAACGGGAGAAACTGGCTGTCCGGTGGACGCTTATCATCCTGTTTCTGGCCAACTGGCTGTATCTCTGGAAAGCGGGGATATAAAGGCCGGTCCGGGAGGGAACCGTTGTGAAACACTTCAGTCCCCATACATCACTGGGAGACCTGGAACTCCGTGGTATCGGTCCGGCAACATTGACCCGGCTGGGGAAGCGGGGCCTGTCCCGCGTTGAAGACGTCCTGTACTTTTTCCCCCTTCGATACGATGATTTGAGTAACCGGAAGCCCCTGAAGGATGTGACAGCCGGGGAAAAAGTGACGGTTCATGTACGCATCAAGAGCCGGCGGCAGCGCACGAGCTATTCCAAACGGATTCCCATGACAGAGGTTGTGGCGTCGGATGATACCGGATCCATCTTCGTGGTCTGGTTCAACCAGCCCTACCTGGCCGGCACCATGAAGACCGGTACCGAACTGATGCTGTTCGGCAAAGCGGAAATCGGCCGAAAAGGACTGGCGATGACCAACCCGGCCTTCCAGGTGCTCAAGCCGGACACGTTACTGGAAACCATGCCGGATATTGTCCCGGTGTATCCGGCCGTGGAGCGGGTCTCAAACCGTTTTATTTCGGGACTGGTTCGCCATTGCCTGTCCGGTGCATTGCCCTGTGAATTCAACATTCCCGAAGACCTGATGACCTTGCGGGGATTTCCGGACAAACGTACCTGCCTGGAACGGATTCACCAGCCGGAAACTCCCGCCGAAGTCAAAGCCATTTTGGAGATGGCATCCCCATATCAACAGGCGCTTGTGTATGAGGATCTCTTCGTGTTCTTTGTGGGTGTGGAGGCGCTTCGACGGGTGAACATTACGGTGGAAAAACCGGTGCTCAAGCTGGCGGATGAGGAATTCCAGCAATTCAAAGACATGTTACCGTTCCAGTTGACCGGAGAACAGGTTCGTGTATTGGACGGATTGTACCAGGCGTACGCAGACGGCAAGCGGCTGGTCCGGTTGGTGCAGGGGGATGTGGGGTCGGGGAAAACGGTTGTGGGGCTGCTGGCCGCCATGCCGTTCTTGAGCAGGGGCGGACAATGTGCGCTGATGGCGCCCACCGAAATCCTTGCAGAACAACATTATCGGACATTGACCACCTTGCTGGCGGATTCCGGTATTCATGTCCGCCTGCTCCGGGGATCTACCCGGGTCGCTGAAAGACGGGAAATCCTGACCGGCCTGCAACAGGGTGATATCGCGCTGGTTGTGGGCACCCATGCTTTGATCCAGGAAACGGTATCGTTTCATCGGCTGGACATGGTGATAATCGACGAACAACACCGGTTCGGTGTGGATCAGCGGGATGCATTGGTACGCAAGGGAGACCATCCCCATATCCTCTCGCTGACGGCCACCCCGATTCCCCGGACCCTTGCCATGACCCTGTATGGCCAGTATGACTATGACGTGATCAAGGAGAAGCCCGCCGGTCGAAAACCGGTTCGTACCATTGTGAAGAAGGAAGAGAACAACGGGGAAGTCTACCGTTTTGTCCGGGAATCCGTGGCCCGGAAGGGGATGCAGGCATATTTTGTCTATCCACTGATCGAAGAATCGGAAGCGCTTTCCCTGAACAGTGCCACTGAGCGGTTTGAAGAATTGCGGCGGGACTGGTTCAAGGATTTGCGGACGGCGTTGATCCACGGCCGGTTAAAACAGGAAGACCGTTCCGCGGTGATGGAACAGTTCAAAGCCGGCGAGATTGACATCCTGTTCTCCACCACCGTGATTGAGGTGGGCGTGGATGTGCCCAACGCCAACATCATGGTGATCGAAAATGCGGAACGGTTCGGGTTGTCCCAGCTTCATCAGTTGCGGGGCCGGATCGGACGCGGGGAAGAACAGGCATACTGTTTCCTGGTGGTTTCCGAAGTAAAGGGTGAGGACGCGTTCCGGCGGATGCGGATCATGGCGCAGACAAACGACGGTTTTGTCATTGCGGAAGAGGACCTGAAAATTCGTGGACCCGGCGAATTCCTGGGGACACGCCAGTCCGGTGTGCCCGAGTTCCGGGTGGCCGATATTTTCCGGGACCGGGATATGGTGGAGCTGGCCAAGGCGGATGCCCGCAAGGTGGTGTTGGAAGGACGGTTAGACTTTCTGGATCAGCGGGAATGGGAGAAGCGGTTCGGCCGTTCACTTGTCTGACTGATCCGGTGGGAATCACAGGATTTATCTGCCGGGGTTTCGTGATAAAATAGCTGCAAGATGATCGAACTGGAATTGCTTGACGGTCAAAACTGGGTGCCGCGCTCGTTCAATCAGAACGAGATTTCCATCGGCAGATCACGTGAAAATGCCTTGCCGCTGAAAGGTCTGGGGATTTCGCGGAAACACGCGATTGTTTCCCGGGAAAACGGGAAGCTTCTCATTCGTGACCTGGGCAGCAAGAACGGTACCTATGTCAACCAGCAGAAAATCAATGAATGCGAACTCCGGGAAGGGGACCTGATTGAAATCGGTCCGGTGAACCTGCGCGTCAAGGAAGCTGTCCGCAACCCGCTCCTGGACAACAGCACCTTTGTCCGGGACATCAGTGAACTGACCCATTCCGAGAAGGACCTGATTGATGTGTTCGGTGAGATTGCCAACCTGCTGACCGGGGAGCATGATCTCAACAGTGTAGCCGGACTGGTGCTGGATCTGATCGGCGACCGCATCCACTTCAACCGGGGTATTCTCATGCTGTGGGATCCGGAAGACCAGGTGTTGAAACCGGCCGCCATCCGGTCCGACCAGGCGGATTCCGGTACCGAGAAGCAGTTTTCCACCACGATTTCGGAAAAAGCATACCGGGAACGGGTGGGCATTCTGACCACCAACGCCATGATGGATCCCCGGTTTACGGGCAAGGAAAGCATCATGATCCAGGGTATCCGGTCCGCCATGTGTGTGCCCCTGCTGGACCGGGAGCAGCCGATCGGTGTGGTATACCTGGACTCGCTGATGAAACAGTCGGTTTATTCTTCGGAAGAACTGAAACTGCTGTCTGTCCTGGCTTCATTTGCGGCGGTGGCATTCGGCCAGATCCGACTGGCACAGAAAATGCGCCGGGAAGTGAAACTGCGCCAGTGGTTGTCCCGTTATCACTCTCCAGCAGTGGTCAGCCGGTTGATTACCGAAGGGACCATGGAAATGGAACTGAAAGTAGACGAAGCGGAAGTGTCCGTCTTGTTCTGTGATATTGTCGGTTTCACAGGCCTGTCCCGGCGTCTGTCCCCGGCTGAAGTTGCGGCGCTGCTGAATTTTTATTTTTCCAGTATGACCGACGTGATTTTCAAATACCAGGGCACGTTGGATAAGTTTATCGGAGATGCAATCATGGCAATTTTCGGCGCACCCAATCGCATGGAAAATCATGCTGATGCAGCCGTGCTTTGTGCCATGGAGATTCATAATCAACTGACGGAACTGAACCAGAAACTGACGGAGGACCGGCAATTGGAGATTCGGATCGGCATCAATTCCGGTCACGTGGTGGCAGGTGATATCGGATCCGAAAAACGTATGGAATATACGGTACTGGGGGATACGGTAAATATTGCCTCCCGGTTGGAATCTGATGTGTGTAAACCGGGTGGTATTGTGATCGGTGAGAAGACGTTTGAAAAGCTCCAGGACAGGACACACTGTTCGGAAATCGGGGATACGCTGGTGAAAGGTGTTCAGCACCCGATCAAGTCATTCAACGTGAATTGGAAACAGGATTGACCCATGAAGCACCTGATGAACTATCTGAGCCGTTTTGTAAACCGCTTTCATCTGAAGCACTCCCTGCTGGTGGTCACAATCGTCATGGCCATTGTGCCGCTGCTGTTCTCCGACCTGCTGCTGATCAGCATTTCCCAGCGGAACCTGCTGGAAAACCAGAAGCAGACCCACCGGACCATTTCCCGGTTGATCGCAGCCCAGGCCCGGCAGTTCATGAACGTGGTGGACAGCAAGGTTGAATCGGTGAAAACCACCATCCTGTTCAACTCCATTGACCGGGAGCTGGGGGAAATCATTCCGTTGCTGGAGCGGCGGAAAACCCTGGTATCTTTCCTGGAAAATGCCCCTGAAATTGATTATGTATTGATTCAGAGTGATTCCGGGGCACGGACATTTGGTTTGAACATCGGCTATGACGCGCAACAGGTGCTGGATCGGGCCCTGTCACCCATGATTACCACCTGCATCCATGAAAACCGGGAGATCCGTTCCGCCCCCACCAACCTGCGGGATATCTTCAAGATCTACCTGTTCTTCCTCTACCCGGTGGAAACCGAAGCCGAGCGGGGTGTGATTGCGGTTGCTGTAAATATGGAACTGTTGTTCAACTCCATCGATGTTGAATTGCCGGAGGGGTATGACTACTACATGGTCGGGGATGACGGGAGTATCCTGGGGTCCAACCAGAAGGCCCTGGTTGGATTTCCGTTCTATGATGACATGGATGCGATTATCAGCCAGCGGGTGAGCATTATTTCCCATAACCGGGATGAAATCATCGTGTCCGGGTCCCGGATACCGGAATTCCAGACGTCTGTTGTAACATTCATTCCCATTTCACTGGCCTATGCCCATGTGCGGGAGATGAAATTCAAGACCATCGGTTTCGGGCTGTTGACCATTATCCTTGCGTTGCTGGCGGGCATTGTGATGTCCACCGCGATCCATGAACCCCTGTCTGTGTTGACCCAGGCAACCGAACAGATTGCCAAGCGGAATTTCTCCATCCGTGTGGAGATGGAGGGGAACAGTGAGTTGAACCTGCTGGCCAAGCGGACCAATTTCATGCTCAGCGAGATTGAGCGATATGTACGTCAGCTGGAAGGGCTGATCCGATACAACAAGGAAATGTTCATTTCCACGATCTCCGCACTGGCTGCGGCGATCGATGCCAAGGATGAATATACCCGGGGTCATTCTGAACGGGTGACCAACTATGCCATGGAAATCGGCAAGGCATACGGATTGAACGGGGTGGAAATGGAACGGCTCCGGATTGCCGGCCTGCTCCATGACATCGGCAAGATCGGGGTGGACGACAAGGTGCTGCGGAAACCCGGTATCCTGACCGAAGCCGAATTTGAGCATATGAAACTGCACCCGGCCATCGGCGGTCGTATTCTGGACCCCATCAAAGAGTTGAAGGAAATTGTAAAAGGTGTGAAATATCACCATGAAAAATGGGACGGTTCCGGGTACCCGGAAGGATTGAAGGCGGAAGAGATTCCCGTCATCGCCCGGATCATTGCGATCGCGGACACCTTTGATGCAATGACCACCAACCGCCCCTATCAGAACGCGATGAAACCGGATTATGTGAAGGAAAAAATCAAGGGATTCGCGGGGACTCGGTATGATCCCGACATTATCCAGGCGTTTGTCCGGTCCTATGAAGCGGGTCATATTCAGCCTGCGGGCTGATAAGCCGGTACCCGGACAGACTGGGATGGAGGTAAGGAAATGAAGTGGAATTTGTTGAAAATTGCTGTCGTGCTGTTCATCTTTACCGGGCTGGCATGTGGTCCCTCGTCCAAGAAAAACAGCGTCCGGTCCACACTGGAAGCCGCGGAAGAGGATCCATTCATTAACTACAATAAGGGCGTTATGCTCTTCAAAAGAAAAGAGTTCAGTGTTGCGGCAGGATATCTGGCCAAGGCGGTTCAACTGGAACCCACAAACGGTGCCTACTGGAATACCTATGGCCTGGTGCTGGGACAGATGGGTGAATTTGAAGCGGCGATTGAAGCGTTCCACAATGCCCTGGAAGCCCAACCGGGCATGACCGACGTGCATAATAACCTGGGCATGGTCTATACCGAAATCGCTCAGTTTGACAAGGCATTGGAAGAGTACGGGCTTGTGCTTCAGGACAAGACCTATCCGACACCGGAATTTGCTTACTTCAACATCGGGTTACTGAAGCAGCGCAGGGGAAAACTGGATGAAGCCATGATGGCTTTCGAACAGGTGGTGGCATTGAAGCCGGACTTCTACCGGGCATACGGGGCTCTGGCTGATATTTATTTCAAGAATCGCATGTATGGTGATGCATACAATGCTGTAAAAAAAGCACAAAAACAAAAACCGGGAGACCCGGCGCTCCTGCTGCTGGAAGCGAAGTCCCAGGCACGCCTGGGCAAGCTGAAAGATGCCGAACGTGTGCTGACCAAGCTGGGCCTCATGTATCCTTCCAAGGAAATACGGGAGGAAATGGACCGGCTGAAGGCCGAAATCAGCCGGATGCAGAGGAGCAATTGACATGAATATCCAGGAAAGATTCAAGGCATTTCGGGAGGAGATTCGCGGCGCTGCTGTTCTACTGATGATGGACAGTGACGGGGAGACGATTCTGCTGGGCCGTGATTCGGAAGTGGCGGACTATGATTGCCAGCTGTTTGGTGCCCAGGTGGCCGTGTTGATGGCAAAAAAAGTGGAAGATCAGCCCATGGATTTCCTCTTCATGAAAGGGCCGTCCGGTGCGGCCGCTGCCAGAATGTTACCCAACGGATATTTTCTCTGCATTCATTTTTCGGAATCGACCCATGCCGGTTATGCGGAACAGTGGCTGGATCGAATTGCCGCGGTGGTGTCTGAGGAGTTCTTTTGATGGGTGTCCTGGGACAACTGCGGAAAGGCCTGTTCAAGACAAGCGGCAGAATTACAGAAGGCATCGGCCGGTTGTTTCTCGGTAAAAAAGAAGTTGATTCCACAATTTCTGAGGAACTGGAAGAAATCCTGATCAGCGCGGATATTGGTTTTTCGGCCACACAGGAAATCCTGGAGGCGGTTGCGGACGGTGTTCTGCGGAAGGAACTGGACAACCGGGAGGCTCTGGTTACAACATTGCAGCGGAAGGTGAGTGATATGCTGACCACACCGCAAACGGACTCACTGCTCGAAGATAGCCGGCGCCCGCTGGTTATTCTGGTTGTGGGGGTAAACGGTGTTGGCAAGACAACCACGATCGGCAAACTGGGTGCACGGTTCCGTCAGGAAGGCAAAAGCGTTATCTGTGGTGCGGGTGATACCTTCCGGGCCGCAGCCATTGAGCAACTGGGCATCTGGGCGGAACGAATCGGGGCGGACGTGGTTCAACACCAGGCCGGGGCCGATCCGTCAGCGGTTGCGTATGATGCGGTCAGTGCTGCCGTTTCCCGCAACACCGATGTGGTGCTGATCGATACGGCCGGGCGGCTGCACACCCGGGACAACCTGATGGGACAACTGGAAAAGATGAAACGTGTTATTACAAAAGTGATACCGGACGCGCCGCACCGGGTACTGCTGGTTCTGGATGGTACCAACGGACAGAATGCCATCAGCCAGGCCCGGGAGTTCCTGAAGATTACCGGTGTCACGGATATTGCGGTGACCAAGCTGGATGGCACTGCCAAGGGTGGTGTGATCATTCCAATCGTTCGGGACCTGGGTATTCCAGTCAGCTTTGTTGGTGTCGGCGAAACTGTGGATGACCTGATTCCGTTCGATTCGGGGGCATTCGCGGAAATGCTGTTTACCGGTTAACGGGAAGAGACCAGGGGGAGGGACCTTGAGAGATGCCGTGTTTGCCGGCAGTTTCTATGCATCCGATCCGGATGAGTTGAAACGGCAGTTTTCGGACATCACGGGACTGGAACAGGTGGACGCACTGGGGCTGATCGCGCCCCATGCCGGTTATGTCTATTCCGGCAGAACAGCGTTTCGCACCATGTGTTCGGTCCGGATACCGGATACGGTTCTGATACTCTGTCCCAACCACCGGGGACTGGGAGCGCCCATCGCGGTTTCGCCGGATGAACAGTGGCGAACCCCGCTGGGAGATGCGTGCATGGATGCGGAACTCGCCAATGGTGTTGCTGAATTCCCCCAGGCCAGTTGGGATCGGGATGCCCACCGGATGGAACATTCCCTGGAAGTCCAGATTCCCCTGCTGCAGTTGTTGAAACCGGATGTTCGCATCGTCGCCATTTCCCTGGGAACAGGGGATACCGGTCTCCTGGATGCGTTTGCAGACCATCTGGCAGAACTCATTGATCCGGCCCGACACCTGGTGCTGGCCAGTTCGGACATGAGTCATTTCATCAGTGCTGAACAGGCCCGGGAAGCGGATATGCCGGTCATCCAACGGATCGAGGCACTGGACGCGGCGGGCATGCTCCATGCGGTGCTGCTGGGCGGCGTTTCCATGTGTGGTGTTTATCCCAGCTATGTGATGCTGCGACTAGCGGCGAAGCTGGGCGCCCGGCAGGCAGAAGTTGTGGAATACACCCATTCCGGGGTGATAACCGGTGATCACAGTGACGTGGTCGCCTATCTGGGAGTACGCGTATGGTAATGGAAGTTGAAAGCCAGGAATTTGATTCTTATGATTCTTCAGACGTTCACCTGGAGCCGGAACCCCGAAAACCCAAACGCTGGCCCTGGGTGATCCTTTTCCTCATCGTGATTGTTATTTGCGGATGGGCGGTCATGTATTACATGGAGCAGGCGCAACCGGCGGTTCAGCCGGAAAAACCTGTTGTGACAACGCCCTCTGAACCGGAAGCGACCGAAGCGGCGGCGGAAACCGAAGGTCTGGTTCTGAACGAGGAACATCAGGAATTCAACCGTTACTTCACGGCAGAACTGTTGCAGACACAATTGACCCGCAAAAGCGCGGGATGGGACCTGTCCATGTTTCGTGAACTGGTGAAAACAGCCATCACGGCCGAGTTTCTGACGGACATGCCGGGCATGACCTGGGAAAAATGGGAAACGACCCGAAAATCTGCGTTGGAGCTGGCCCGGCACCTGTTGTCCCAACCGGAATTCATTACCTGGCTGTGGGATCATCATGGTACATCTGTTGTCCAGGCTGTGAAACATGCGGAAAGGGAGAAGCAGGTCACGCAGTGGCTGGAGCGCACCTTGCCGTTTTTCAACGGCGCATTACCGGTTGGCGAATCACGGGCCCTGTCGGATTATTATCGGGTGGACCGTCAATTGGAACAGGAACTGAAAAAGGATAACTATGACGCTGAACGGATCCGTGAACTGACAATTCAGTTGGACCAGCATTACCGGGTGCTGACCGGGTTGGGGCTGGATCGGGATGATATATACCTGTTCGAGTTTTCCCGCAGACGTCTGCAGGAAGGGGGACGGGATCTGTTGACAGCGTATGCGAGGATTATTGAACGGTTCCGGCAGGATTTGACTTCGGAACCGGAAGCCGCCACGGAAGATACGCCCGGCGCCGGTTCCTGATCGCGGCCAACGTTTTTCGTTCATACAGGTGGACCGGAGGCATTTCGGTTCGCGATGATGATCATAAACTGCGCAGAATTCTTATGATGTGCGCGAAGAGCGAAAGGCAGGTGCGTTGTGGGGCGAACGAAACGGGAACATCGACTGAGTGACTATATTTACAATCCGATCACGATCATCGGTCTGGGTCTGATCATTTTCTCCATTGCGATGATCGGGGCGCTGCAATTGATTCAATGGCTTTCTGCATCATCCATTCCATATGGTGGCATGGTTGCATTTGTCATTCTGCCGCCGTTTTTCCTGTTGGGACTGCTGCTGGTTCCCCTGGGACTCTGGCGGCAGCGGAAACGGCTGGCGCAAAAGGGCAGGCTGGCGGACAAGTTTTTCAAGCTGGATTTTTCCATTCCCAAACACCGAATCTATTTTCAGGGGTTTGTCATTCTCTCTTTTGTTGTATTAATGATTGCGGTTACGCTGAGTTACCAGGCCTTTCATTACACGGAATCCGTGGAATTCTGTTCTTCGTGCCACGTAGTGATGGAACCGGAAGCGGTAACGCACCAGCATTCTCCCCATGCACGGGTAAAATGTGTCGAATGCCATGTGGGCCCGGGAGCTGAATGGTATGTGCGGTCCAAGATGTCCGGTCTGTACCAGGTGTATGCCACGTTCAGGGAGATTTATCCGCGTCCCATTGAGACACCGATCCATAACCTGCGTCCCGCACGCGACACATGCGAACAATGTCATTGGCCGCAGTTCTTCATCGATGACAAGGTGGTACAGCAGGATTATTTTCTCCGGGACGGTGAAAATACCCGGGGGTCCGTCACGTTGCAGATGCATGTGGGCGGTCATCCGGAATACGGGCGGCCAACCGGTATCCATTGGCATATCGCAAACGAAGTGTACTTCCAGGTGGCGGACGAAAAGGAACATTCAATTCCGTGGATCAAGGTTGTGTATGCAGATGGGACGGAACGGGTGTTCCGGGATGACGGTGTGGCGGGCGTGGAAAGTCCCATGCCCGCAGACCGGATCCATCGAATGGACTGTGTCGATTGCCATAACCGCCCATCCCACATTTTCCGTTCACCGCGGGAAATCATGAACACCCTGATGACCAGTGGCAGCGTTTCAGCAGCGCTTCCGGATATTCGATCCGTGGGAGCGGACCTGATGGAACAGGCGTATGGTTCGCTTGCAGACGCGGAACAGAAGATCGCGGCCAGCCTCCAGGCCGAATATGGATCGCTGGAGGACACTATGCGGGCCGAGATGGATCAGGCAATCGGTGCCATTCTGGAAAGCTACAAACGGAATTTCTTTCCGTACATGAAGGCGCGTTGGGATATTCATGCAAACCACATCGGTCACATGCGGAGCCCCGGTTGTTTTCGTTGCCATGACGGGCTGCACGTGGATACGGATGGAACGGCTGTTTCACGGGAATGTAATCTGTGCCATACCATACTGGCCCAGGAACGGGCGGGTGAGGAAGCGCGGTTTGACATCGCAGGCGTGCCGTTTCAACATCCCGAAGATATTGGCGGGGAATGGCGGGAAACATCGTGCAATGAATGCCATACCGGCATTTGATTGACGGATTCTGCTGGTCAACGTTTCCGGTTCTCGCTGTCCAACCAGTGGCGGGCGAGGCCGGAAACCGATGTTTCCTTGTAGTTTGACGACAGATCACGACCGGTTTCCTTCATGGTTGTCACCACTTCGTCAAAACTGATCCGATGACGTCCGTCCGAGAACAGGGCGAAGGTTGCGCATTGAAGGGCGCGTCCGGCGGCCACCGCGTTTCGTTCGATACAGGGGATCTGGACATAACCCCCGACGGGGTCGCAGGTCAGACCCAGGTGATGTTCCATCCCCATCTCCGCGGCATATTCAATCTGATGGATGCTGCCGCCCAGCAATTGGGCTGCTGCTGCGGCTGCCATGGCACAGGCAGTGCCCACCTCTCCCTGGCAACCCACTTCGGCGCCTGAAATTGAGGCATTATACTTGACCAGGCAACCCACAAGCCCCGCTGTGGCCAGGGCACGTCGGATTCGCTGGTCGTCCAGCAGATAGGTTTCCTTCAAGTAGACCAGGACCGATGGGAGAACACCGGCGGATCCGCAGGTTGGTGCGGTAACAACTCTGCCGCCCGAGGCATTGTGTTCGGATACGGCCAGGCCAAAAGCACTGAGCAGCCCCACGGCTTGCAGGGCAGGGCCGGCGTTTCGCGCCTTGATATGACAGGAAGCGGCTTTCCGGCTCAACCGAAGGGTGCCCGGCAATACGCCTTCTTCGGACAGTCCCGCCTGGACAGATGTCTGCATGGTCTCCCAGATTTCGCTTAAGAATGCGGTGATGTCAATCTGTTCATGTTGTTCAACAAACTCCCAGAACTGTCGACCCTCCTGCAGGCACCATTCCATGATGTCGTCCATGGTGGTTAACGGATAGGTGGACTGAACCGGCTTACCGAAGTCTGCTTCACCCACAACGGCGCCACCGCCGACACTGAAAGCCGTCCACTGGCGGATCTCTTCTCCGTTTCCGTCACAGGCAACGAAGCGGATGCCGTTGGGATGCTGGGGAAGGACGGTTTCCGGTTCCAACTGAATACTCACCGGGCAGGGGGCCAATTCCTGACGCAAGACATCAGGGGTCAGGTGACCTTCTCCAGTGGCACCCAGGCTGCCATACAGATGAACGGTGTAGGATGCGGCATCCATGGTTTTTTCACGGAAACGGGCGGCTGCCCGGCCAGGTCCCATGGTGTGACTGCTGGATGGTCCGTGACCGATTCTGAACAGCTTTGTAATGGACTGCATGTTGACCTCCTGCCGTTGGCTCCAATTCTACACGGAAATGCGGGGAAGGTGTTGGGCAGGATTTGTTCACGGGTTAAAATAGTGACAACAATGCTACTGGAGGACAGCTTGAACCATCGATCCCTGCTGATGCTGATCACGGTACTTCTGGTGACTGCGGGTTGCGGTACGGGAGATTCCGCACTGACATCTCAACAGGTGGACGCTTGGCGGGCGCAGCTGCTGGCGGGGCGACAGGAAAAGGACCGATCCTTTGCAACGGATCCCACCTCACCGATGGCGGGAATCCAACGGCTGGAACTGCAGGGTGCAGGACCGCATTATCTCATTGCAGGGGACGATGGACTGCGGATCCTGGACACGGAGGAAGAAGGGAGCCTGGTGATCCTGCGTGACGGTACCGGCAGCTGGAGTTGGTGGATGGCCCTGGAAGAAGCCGACAGGCGTCTCCTGGCCGAGCAGTCACGGCGGATGCTGTATCGCTTTACAGTGAAGTGTTATCCCATGGACAACGGTATCCTGATCCAGGTCTTCGACCCGGAACGGACGGTGCTCAACTCCTTTACGGGCTTACAGTATTATGACCCGGATCCGGGGTTCGCGGTGAACGCCCGGGTGGAACGTTTTACGGAACCTGTGGATGTACCCATGGGTACCAGTCAGAACCTGAAGAAGATATACAAACGGGTTGCCCGGCTCCATTTCAGTATCAACCGTGAACCCCATACGCTGGCGGCGTACAAGATGTCGCTGGACGGGCCCTATTCAGATATGTACTTTGTGCCGTTCCGGGACCTGACATCGGGCACCGAAACCTACGGGGCAGGTCGATTCCTGGAATTGAAGGAGCCGGCCGGTGACCAGATGCTCCTGGACTTCAACCGTGCGTTCAATCCCCTGTGCAACTATTCGTCCGTGTATAACTGTCCGCTTCCGCCCACCGAGAATCATCTGCTGGTTCCCGTCAAGGCGGGAGAAAGGACCTATCCCCACGCGTCTTCACATTGATGGAGACCATCCGATTGCATGAATGAAATTTCGATGATATGTGGAGGGTTCCATGAGTCTGCCCAAGGTGTTCCGTGTCGTCGCATTGGTGCTGTGCCTGGTGTTGCTGCCGTCAGTGGTCCATGCCCGGAAGGCAAAACCGGACAAGGAGAAGGCGGAGAAATCACGGATCAACAGCAGCCTGTTGTCCGCGTTCACGTTCCGCTGTATCGGCCCCGCACTGATGTCCGGGCGCATCAGCGACATTGCCGTAAGGCCGGATGATGCCCACACCTGGTATGTTGCTGCCGGTTCCGGCGGCGTCTGGAAGACAACCAACGCCGGGACCACATTCAAGCCTGTTTTCGACAGCCAACCCGCTTATTCCATTGGATGTATCACCATTGATTCGACTGATCCTTCGGTGATCTGGGTCGGCACGGGAGAAAACGTGAGCGGCCGCCACGTGGGTTACGGGGACGGTGTTTACCGGAGCCGGAACGGCGGGAAGACCTGGGAAAACATGGGGTTGAAAAAATCAGAGCATATCGGAAAAATCCTGGTGGATCCCCGGGATTCCAATGTCGTGTTTGTTGCAGCAGAAGGCCCGCTCTGGTCAGCCGGTGGTGAACGGGGATTGTACCGGTCCACGGACGGGGGCGCGAACTGGGAACAGGTCCTTGGGATCAGTGAGAACACCGGTGTCACCGATGTGGAATTTGAACCCGGCAACCCGGATGTTCTCTATGCGGCGGCCTATCAGCGGAGGCGGTCGGTGGCGGCATTTATGGCGGGCGGTCCGGAATCGGGTATTTACAAATCCGTTGACGGGGGATCCACCTGGCGAAAACTGAAAGTGGGCCTGCCGGGCGGGCACATGGGAAAAATCGGCCTGGCCGTATCCCCGGTGAAACCCAACGTGGTCTATGCGGTGATTGAAGCGGGTGAAACGCAGAAAGGTTTCTACCGTTCCGAAGACCGCGGGGAAAGCTGGGAAAATCGGAACAGCCGGACTGCCGGGGGAACCGGTCCCCATTATTACCAGGAGCTGGAAGCCCATCCCACCGTGTTGGATCGGGTGTTCATGATGGATGTTTACATGCGGGTGACGGATGACGGTGGACAAACCTGGCGTGCAGTCGGGGAGGAGTGGAAGCATGTGGATAACCATGCCCTGGTTATCCTGCCGGACAGTCCGGATCACCTGCTGGCCGGATGTGACGGCGGCCTTTATGAAAGTTTCGATAATGGCAAGACCTGGCGATACTTCCCCCACCTGCCGCTGACCCAGTTCTACAAGATTGCGGTGGACAACCGGGAGCCCATATACAGTGTCCACGGGGGGACACAGGACAACAATTCCCAGCTGGGACCATCCGAGACCTGGAGCAGAAACGGAATCCGCAATGCAGACTGGTCGGTCACCATCAGTGCAGACGGGTATGCAACGGCTTTCGACCCGGCAGACCCGGACATTGTCTACGGGGAAATGCAGAATGGTTCCGTTTACCGGTTCAACCGGAAGACCGGACAATCCACCCATGTGCAACCCATGGCCGCTCCGGGTGAAGAACCGCTGCGGTTCAACTGGGATGCGCCGATACTGGTCAGCCCCCACAACCATGAACGGATATACTTCGGCGCCCAGAAACTGTTCAGAAGTGATAACCGGGGGGATGACTGGGAAGCTGTCAGCGGGGACCTGACGCGGAATCTCAACCGGTATCAGTTGCCCATCATGGAACGGACATGGGGTGTGGATGATCTGTGGGACCATTTTGCCATGTCACGGTACAGCACCATTACCGCGATCAGCGAATCGCCGCTGCAGGAAGGGTTGATTTATGTGGGTACCGACGACGGTTTGTTGAACGTGACTGGAGACGGTGGGAAAACCTGGCGGCGTATCGACAGCTTTCCGGGCCTGAAAGGCGGCCGTCCGTTCGTCAACGATGTGCTGGCCAGCCGCCACAACCCGGACCGGGTTTACCTGGCCCTGGACAATCACAAGACCGGGGATTTGAAACCCTACCTGTTTGTGTCCAACGATCAGGGCAACACCTGGCAGCCCATTACCACCGGTTTATCGGATCGGCAGATTGCCTGGTCCATCGTGGAAGACTCCCGGATGCCGGAATTGTTGTTTGTGGGAGCGGAAACCGGGATATTCGTGACACTGGATGGGGGAAAGCAGTGGATCGCGATGAAAGGTGGTCTGCCCACCATTGCTTTCCGGGACATTGTGGTCCAGGAGCAGCAGGATGACCTGGTCTGCGGGTCCTTTGGAAGGGGAATCTACATCCTGGATGACTACAGTCCGTTGCGGGCGATTTCCAAGGCGCTGTTGGAATCGGACGGTGCCTTCCTCCCTGGCGGTCCGGCATTGCAATATCCCGTGGGATCACCACTGGGTGGCTGGGGAAAGGCCAGCCAGGGGCATGCATACTATACGGGAGAAAACCCGGCTTACGGGGCGACGATCATGGTCCATGTGAAGGAAGGTCTCCAGACAGCCAAAGCAAAGCGGCTGGAACAGGAGAAAAAACAACTGGAAGCAGAGAAACCGGTTGAATTCCCGGGTTGGGAAAGCCTGCTGGCGGAACGACGGGAGCAGGATCCCAAGCGATACCTGGTCATTCGCGATCCGGAAGGTGCCGTTGTCCGGCGATTGGACTTTCCCACCGGAAAGGGACTGCACCGGGTAAACTGGGACCTCCGATATCCGGCCATTTCCCCCATTCAATTGGGAGGGGACAGCGGTGATCGCAGTCGCAGATGGCGCCCCACGGGCCCCGAGGTTGTTCCGGGAGAATTCACCCATGAAGTGGTGGACGTTGTAGATGGCAACTGGACAACCGTAATTCCGGCATCGAAATTTACGGTTCAGTCTGCTGCAACAATCGGTTTGAACGAGGAAGAACGGCTGCAATTGCTGGATTTCCAGAAGCGGGCAGGGGAGTTGCAGCGGAAGGTCATGGCGGCCGGTTCCGTACTGCAAGCGGCATCTGAACGGTTGCGCTACATTGAAGCGGCCGTAATCCGGACACCGGATGCGGATCCGGTGTTGTTGTCAGAAACCAGGCGCATGGCAACAGAACTGATGGCCATTGAGGATACACTGTATGGAGACCGGATCCGACCCCGGTATGCCGAGTTTGGAGAACCGTCTATCCTGCGCATGCTCCGTGTACCGCGAAGCATTACGGAGCTCCCAACCGGAACCGCGGAACAATCATTGACCTGGGCAAGGGAACGATTTGACGGTGTTGCTGAAAAACTGAATGACATCATGGAAAATCAGATTCCGGCATTGGAAAACAAGCTGGACGAGGCCGGTGCCCCCTGGACGCCAGGGCGAAAAGTTCCGGTTGCAAGTTAAAGAAAAGGGGAGGCATCTGCCTCCCCTTCTTACTTTAAATATGCAACAACCTTTCGGCCACAATTTGAAAAATGGCGGAAGCGTGTGGGAATCGAACCC
>CAZDKZ010000050.1:0-18334 GCA_964506215.1 uncultured Holophagae bacterium | reverse complement strand
CTGGCCGCACCCATTCTGGTCTCTGCGAATCACAAGTCACTAGTTACGAATCACTGTGCGGGCCCCTGGACGCACCCCTTGCGGCGGCTCAAAGCTGAGCACTCATAATGCGAGTCATTGAGAACCCTTTTTAAGTACATGAACTACTCGTGGGTTTGCCGGTATTTGTCGACGACGGAACCGGTTCTGAATTGATGCGCTGCGCGGTATCTGCTATCGTAGATAAAGAAAAAAAGGAAACCTGGACATGATGGAGAAAGAGACTGTTATTTTACCGGAAAGAGTCCGAAGACCATCCGGTAGTCCTGCAATTGGGAGGATGCGCATCTCGTTTTTATGCTGAAAATTCAATAATCTTTTGCTGGTAACGGGGAGGGGGAATTCATGGGGACCGTTCAGCAGTATATCAAAGGGAATCGTTTCTACGCGCTGGACCTGATGCGCGGCGGAGCGATTTTTGCCATCCTGCTGGTGCACCGGGTGCACTATACATGGGATGGTATGAGCAGCCGCGAAGTGCTGCGCAGTCACATGCAGGGTTGGATGTTGCCGCTGTTGATTCTCGCAATCATTCTGTTCACCATGGCCGGTATTTTTTATTTCATTACCGGTGCGGTGAATGCCTTTTCCATGTACAACCGGGTCGCATCCGGCAGACGCACGCCGTTGAAAGCTATGGTCGGTGGTGTCAGTACGGGTGTCGCGTTGGTCGTGATGAACTATGTACACCGCATTTTCTTTGCCAACGGCTTTGTGACAGGTCCTGACGGGATGGAACCGGAATATCCAATCGGAATCATTACGGGTTTTGTACAAGCGGGTCATGCGATTCCATTCCGATGGAGCCAGGTTACCGAGCCCGGCACCCTCTCCCTGATCGGTATGGTGCAGATTGTGGTGTCACTGGTGTTGTGGCTGGTTCTGAGCGGCGAACGTTGGCGGGATTCAAAGAAAACAAACCGACTGCTGTTCGGACTCAGTGCCGTGGTGATTGTGGCAACACCGTTCATCAAGATGTGGCTGCGTCCCATCTATGAAACCTGGTACGCGGAAGGGTACTATCTCAAGACATTTTTTATCGGGCATATCTGCCAGGAGTTCGGGCTTTTTCCCAGCCTGAGCTTTGGGTTGATCGGCGCTGTGATCGGGCTGGCACTGGCGCGGAATGAAACACGGGAAGTATTTTTGAAACGGAATAACCGAATCATGGCTGCACTGATGGTAGCCGGTGTTGCCCTGGCCGCTGTTTCCCGGAGGGGCACGCCACTGGGCAAATGGACCATCGGTGTGTCCATTTCCATGATTGAGCTGGCCATGTTTGTTCTCCTCCTGGTCTTCCTGATGCGTCTGTATGATCTGCGCAAAAAGCCGGCCCTGGATATGTACGGATACCCGGCATTCAATTTCCGCCAGTTCGGGATGGTTGCTTTAACGGTATATACATTTGAACCTCTGATGGCCGAGATTCTCAAGCGACCGATCACCGCCCTTGTGGGAAACTCCTGGACCGGTAGCCTGCTGCTGGTGATTCTGTTTGCCACCCTATGCGTCATCGTTTGGAACAGTTTGCTCCATCTATGGCGGCGAATTGAATTCAAGGGATCAATGGAATGGCTGATGGCCAAGATCCTGCTGCTGTTTTCCGGAAAAATCACCACAAAGATTGAGTTCAGTGGTCTGATCCGACCCAAGACCCCCGTTGAAGAAACGGCACCGGATCCGGCAGAAGCCCTGACTTGATCCGTTCGCCGTGACGAAAGGGGCTCAGATCATCCGGTTGTCGGTCCTGCGCGGTTCATGACCTATTCAACAGATTGATCGCCAACAACTTGTGAGCGCCTGGAAAGCCGGAGAAAGAAACCTGTAACTGTTGTCATATAGCTTCGAAACGAATCCAGCACATCGTACAGTACCGGTACAACGAACAGTGTCAACAGGGTTGAAGTCGTCAGTCCGCCAATGACCGTGATGGCCAGCGGGGAGTACGGAATGCCCACCAGGTTTGACTTGCCCACTGCCAGCGGGACCAGGCCCATGATTGTGGTCAGTGCGGTCATCAGAATGGGACGGAGACGATTCCGGCTGCCCGTGACAATTGCAGTTTGTTTCGGGACCCCTTTCCCCCGATGCTGGTTCACATGGTCGATCAGCACAATCCCGTTGTTGACGACAATACCGATGAGAATCAACGTTCCGGTTGCGGCCATGGGGTTGAAGATGGATCCGGTAAAAAAGAGCAACCAGAACGAGCCCACGAACGCAAGGGGTACCGAGATAATGATGGAAAAGGGGAGGGTGAATGATTCAAACAGAACCCCCATCAGCAGCAGGACGAATATGGCCGCAAGGCTCAATGCGAATACGGTGGACATGTCGCTCTTCACCATGTCCAACAGCCGGTTGCCCTTGGTCCAGGTATAGCCCGGCGGGAAATCTACTTTGTTCATCACTTCTTCAATCTTCTTTGAAATGTCACGCATTTTTTCGCCTGAATACGCGATCTTGATCCCCAGCATCGTATTCTTGTTTCGTCGATTCAGTTCCTGGAGTCCCTGTTGCACCTTGAAGGAAGCCAGGCTTTCAATCGGAAGCATTTTGCCTGCTGAAGGAATTTGAAGGGAACGGAGTCGCTCCAGTGAAGAACGGTTCTTGTCATGGAACATCAATTGAACATCAATTTCCCTGTCCGGTGCCAGGAACTTGGGAAGGGGGGTCTCACGGAGAACACTGGAAATGGTGGATTCAATTTCAATGGGCAGGACACCTTTCTGGATTGATGCTTCCCGTTTGACAGCGACCAGGATCTCGTCCGATTGCTCGTTCATGTCCAGGTCTGCGCTGATGACACCGGGGATATCCTCCAGTGGATGAAGAACATTCTCAGCGATGGATTCCAGCACGCGGATGTCGTCTCCATAGAAATAAATGTTCACGGTTCCGCCTTCTGCAGAAAAATGGTCTCCCCGGAAGCGGACATTCACACCGGGATCACCGGGAATCAGGGTCTTGATCTTCCTCATGATTTCGGTAATGTCCTTGCTGGCCCGCCGGTCATCAATCAGCCAGGCGGTGATCCACATCCGATGCATATTGGCGAAGGATGTGACGGTTTTCAACTCGAGATCATCCTGGTGACGATAGAAAAGGGCTTCCATTCTTCCCAGGAATGCTTCCCTTCTCTGCAATGTCCAGTAGCTGGGTACTTTGACGCGAATTCCTACCTGTCGTGGCCCTCCCTTCACATCCCCTTCCGAACGGAGCCGGGTGATCGGATAGGCGGTGCTGAGCACAATGGCCAGCACGATCAAAAACAATGTTCGTTTGTGCGTCAATGCCCAGGTCAGCAGTTTCTCATAGCCAATACCCACAATGCTTTGGCCGTATGACTGGCTGCTGAT
Source organism: uncultured Holophagae bacterium (assembly GCA_964506215.1). Lineage (GTDB taxonomy): Bacteria > Acidobacteriota > Holophagae > Thermotomaculales > Thermotomaculaceae > CAZDKZ01. Next base: position 14,936 of record CAZDKZ010000050.1, on the reverse strand, counting down.
TGTAGGGGGAGTTGAACGGCTGAGATAGATGGAAGAGAAGGGAATCAGCACCAACGCCACAAACAACGAGGAAAGCAGTGCAAGGATGATGGATGCGCCCACGAATCGCATGAAAAGTTTCAGGATTTCGTTACTGCCCATGAGCATAATGGGCAGAAATACAACGATAGTAGTCAGCGTGGCCATGGTAATCGCCAGGCCGACCTCGCGGGCACCTTCAATTGCGGCATGTCGTTGGGACAGACCGAGGCTTTTTAACCGTTCGATATTCTCGGATACGACGATTGCGTTGTCCACCAGCATACCCACGGCCAGCATCAGGCCCATCAGGGTCAGGAGATTCAGGGAGTACCCGGAGAAGTAGAGACAGAGCACAGCCATCAGGATGGAGAAGGGGATGGAGAGCGACACGATCAGTGTCAGGGTAAACCGGCGTAGAAATCCGAATACCACCAGCAGTGCAAAGAGTCCGCCTATGGCGCCGGAAAGCTGGAGATCATTCAGGGAAGATTGAATGACCGAACCCTCGTCCCAGATGGTGTAGGATGAATAGCCTTCCAGTTCCGGGTGGGTTGCCCGCAGTGCCGCCATCTGAGTTCGTATTTCCCGGCACAGGTCTACCGTGTTGGCCCCCGATTCCTTGTAGACACTCATAAAAATGCCGGGCTTGCCCGAGACATGATAGATGGATGTCTGCTTGGGGATACCGAATTTTACAGTGGCAATGTCCTGGATCCGGAGATCCTTGATGCCGATGGGCAGGTTTCGAATGTCTTCCAGTGACCGGAAGCGGGCAGACACCACCACCCAGCTTTTCCGCTCACCTTCCAGGAGATATCCCGAGGAAAGAATGAAATTGTCTCTTCTCAGCGCCTGTAGCAGCGCATAAAAGTTCACCTTGTGCTGCTGAATCTTGTCCATGTCTGCTTCGATCAGGATGCAGTCCTCTTCCAGCCCGTTAAACTCAATCTTTGCAGTCCCATCTATGCGCTGCAGGCGGGGTTCCAGGATGTTCCGCATCACGAACCCGGCATTTTCAGCACCGGGTCTTGGATGGATGGCGATCACGATAACCGCCTGGCTGTCCGGGTCCCATTTGCGGATGAATACATGATCAATTTCTTCCGGCAATTCGGTTCGGATCCGTTCAATACGATCCGAAACTTCCTGGTAGGCGGTGGCCATGTCGGCACCCTGGTCGAACTGAATCCATACAGCTGCCCCTGAACTGGTGGACCGGGAATTCAGTGTCTCAATATCCGACACCGTACTGAGCGCGTCTTCCACGGGAACGGTGATCTGGTTCATGACTTCGATGGGTGTGGAAGATGGATAGGGGATGAAGACATGCATGAAGGGTGCACTGAAATCGTCCGGCAGCATTTGCAATGGGGTGCGGACGTAGGCAATGGTGCCGAAAATGATGATCACCAGGAAGATCATGAGAACAGTTACGGGGCGTTTTGAGCTGAATTCCGGAATACTGGTCATGGAGCTTCCTGTCCGCGTGCTGTCCCATCTGGCAGGCTTTCCAGGCAGACGGGTATGCTGCTCAATTCCGACTGGTGAACGATCCCTTTTAGATTACCACGAATAACGAAAATATGGGTACTCCTGTCAATTGATTGCATGTGGTGCCGGCCTTTGCCGTGTAAAGGTGGCCGACTGCGAAATCCGGCCCCCCTCACGCAGGGGGCCGGCGGGCAACTGCCGTGGAAGACGGTCAGTCCAGTTGATAACCGTCCGTAAGGGTGTTCATGAATGCGACCAATGCCTCCAGTTCCTCGTTGGTCAGCTTGAGATCGCCCAGCTCTTCGCGGTTTACATTTTCCGCAACTTCCGGATCCGGCCAGTTGGCCACATCCCGGGTATTGTAGAATGCGCAGACCTGGAACAGGGTCTTGAACACCCCGTTGTGCATGTAGGGCGGGGTCACCGCAATATTCCGCAACGTGGGGACCCGGAACTTGCCGCGCTGGGCCGGATCGTTCACGGTTGCTTCCAGACCGACATCCACGAATCCGAACCCATCCGGATTATGAACCGCCGGCATGGTGTAGAAGGGCATTTCACCGTTGGCCGGGGTGCCCAGGTTGTCATAGGTAAAGTCCGTGAACAGGGGCGGAACGCCTTCCACGGTGGGTGTGGTGGGGTGGCAGGCGGCACAGTTGCCCTTGTTTTCCAGTTCGAAAATCTTCAGTCCCAGGAGTTCCTGTTCGGTGAGTTCAACCAGGCCCTTCTGCCAGTAATCAAACTTGGATGTAAACGGATTGACCTCATCTGTCCGTTGGTATGCGGCGATGGCATCTGCCATGTGGTCAAACGCGGCTTCGGGATCATTCAGGGCGTTTTCGCCGTACACGGCCAGGAAGTCATCAGCATACGACAACGATTTGAGTTTAACCAGCAGCGCTTCCACGTCCGGGGTTGCCATTTCGATCGGGTTGAGCGGCGGCAGCTTGGCCTGCTCTTCCAGCGTGTTTACCCGACCGTCCCAGAAGAGGCCGCCGACCCAGAGGCCTTCTTCTTCATCGAAGTGCAACGGCGGAATGAACGCTGCGTAGGCGGCGGGCATGTCGTTCCGGTTTCCGTAAAGACCGGGAACAGCGCCGCGGGATACGGGTAGTTCGGTTACCGGATCGGCAAATCCGACGGAAGGGTCATGGCAGGTTGCACAGGACTGTCCCTCCGGCGTTGACAGGGATTCTTCAAAAAACAGCAACTTACCCAGTTCCTCTTCTGGCGTCAGTTCAGCTGTTGTAATAGCGTCGTTTACATGGCTTTTTTCGCTGTTCTGGCAGGCGGTTGTCAACAATACTGTGACCAGGAAAAGTCCCTGAATTATTACAGCAGGTTTGCCTCCGATCATGTATACCCCCCGTTTTTGAAATTCGATCTTCGTATGGTTGATTTAAGCACAGCTCGGAGATTGAATCAACCAGCTCAGGCAAAACCGGATGTCTGGATTCAACAGGGTTCCCTTTTGTGGTCCGGGCTGCATTATAATGGTCCCAGAGATTCGGAGGTGCGTGTGAAACGATTGTGGAAAGAAACCTGGGGTGTCCGGTGGTTCGGGCTGAGAAAGATTCCGTTGATCTGGTTTGTGCGTCCTGACGTATTGCGAATGGATATGCATGCTGTGCGTATTCGGATCCGGCTGCGTCGCAGAACCAAGAATCACCTGGGGAGTATGTATTTTGGTGTACTTGCCGTGGGGGCAGACCTTGCGGGCGGTCTGGCTGCCATGAACGAAATCGGGAAAAGCGGCAAACCAATCGCGCTGATTTTCAAAGATATGAAAGCGGATTTCCTGAAACGAGCGGACGGGGACACGGAATTTCACTGCGAAGATGGCCCACAGGTACGTGAACTGGTTCAACGGGCAGTGGAAAGTGGTGAGCGGGTGGAAATGCCGGTCCGGATCACGGCGACGGTTCCGGAGAATTTTGGTGATGAACCGGTTGCACGTTTCCAGTTGACCCTTTCATTGAAGTTGAAAGTATAGGCAAGAAAAAAGGGGAGCATGAGCTCCCCGATCTGGTTAAATTGTCTGATGGCTTCAGAATGTAAACTTGACACCCACGGTTGTCAGGAAACCGTCGTTCTGCTCACCATCATACGAATCATCTTCATCGACAAAGATGTAGCGGGCGTCAAACGAAATGGCTACGTATGGGCTGACGTGAATGTCCACACCGGCGCCGGCATGGAATCCGCCATCCGTGAAATCCACTTCACTGACCACGTACGGATCGTAGCCGTCATACACCCAATAGTTGTAACTGGACTGGTAAATGCCGATGCCGCCGACGAAATAGGGTTCCACCTGCCGGGAAACCGGCAGATACAGCAACAGGGATGCCTGGTACGCATCTGTTGACCAGCCGGTACCAAACAGACCGTTGAAATGATTGTCAGCGGATATTTCCACTGCCATCGCCTCGTTGAACCGGAAACCGGCCATTACCCCGAAACTGAACTCCTCGTCATAATCAATGGTATCCACCATCATAACCCCGCCGCGAAGTCCAAAATATGCATAGGAACGGTCCGTCGTGACGTCCTGTGCAGCGGTTGTGGAAATACTTCCCAACAATGCCAACAGGATCCATACTTTCTTCATGTCTCCCTCCTCTTTCTTCGTCAACTGCCTGACTATAAGGCAAGGTTCGTGCCGGATTTCCTGTTTTGCCCTTGTTATTAAAACGGGAAGCCTGTAAGGTTTAGAAAGTAAGTAAGAAACAGTGGGCCTGCAAGTGCCGGATTGTGAGCAGTATCACAGAGAACATGTGCTTTTGATTGTGTGGGCCGGTCAATTGAACTCATTTTTGGACAGTTCCGATCCGGTGGGTGCGCTGGATCACCGGAAATTGATTTGAGCGGATGGTCGTTGTTCCGTACAATGGGAGTCAGCAGATCACACAATGGAGGGGCCGGTGAAGAACGCACTCGGTATTGTATGCTGCCTGTTGATCGGGATCACTGTCCAGGCACAGGATTTTGGTTTTTCGGGAACCATAACGCAGGATGAATTCAAGTCATTTGCACGGGAAATGGGAACAGCGCTGTGGTTCAGTCCCGGGGCACCGGCAGAACCGCTGGGGATCACCGGGTTTGATATTTCAGCGGATGTGATATTGACCGATATCAACAGCAGTGAACCGTATTGGCAGAACATGACAATCGGCCGTCCGGATTCCTATCTGCTGGGAACCCGGGTCCATGCCCAGAAAGGACTTCCTTTTGGAGTCGATGTCGGGGTCATGTGGGCAGACTTCCGGGATACCAACGGCGGCGCATGGGGTGTTGAAGCCAAGTATGCACTGTTGGAAGGATCAACGGTGATGCCGGCTGTCACCATTCGGGGCAGTTACAGTAAGCTGACCGGGGTGGATGACTTTGATATGAATACCATGGGACTGGACCTGATGGTCAGCAAGGGCTTCCTGTTTGTGACACCGTATGGTGGTGTGTCACTGGTCAAGATTGATGCGTCCTCCAACGTGCCGGCAATGGGTCTGCACAGTGTGAATGAAACGTTGACCCAGGTGTACGGGGGTGTTCAGGTATCTCCGTTGCCGTTCCTTGTGATTAACGGGGAAGTTGTGGTGGGGGAAGTGAAGCAATATTCCCTCAAGGCAGGTATCCGCTTCTGATTGGGGCGCTGGTTCTTTTCCGTTCTGACTGTGTTGCGATTCGACTCGTAATGCTCACGTACACCTTTACGTACGCTGCGCTTCCTCGTCGAACCGACGCCTTGTCAGAACAGAAAACTCCTGCGCGCTCGGGTGGCTGCGTCAGGCCTTGCCATGGCAAAAAACTCCGCGTCACCTGGCCGCTTGGTGTTATGTCACGCAGAAAAATCTCTCACCGTTTGACACGTATTGGTAATCGGTTAGAACACGTGTGAATTCGAGCTTTCGTAACTGGTTGTTCCGGGTAAAAAAATCTCCTACTGGCTGCAACGTGATTTTGGTGGCAAGAAACGCCGCGTCACCTGCGCCGTAAGGAAGATCCTTTCCGCGTTGCGTAATCGAAACCGGTCCGGCTATTCTTTTACGATCAGGACGTTGATGGCTTTGACCACCAGTTTAACGGAGTCCCCTTCTTTCAGTCCCAGTTCGTGAATGGAATCCATTGTCATGACGGAGCCCATTACCGAGTCTGCCGGCAGTTCCAGCGTTACCTGTCCCATCACATCACCGGTTTTGATGGCAGTCACTTTTGCCTGCAACTGGTTTCGTGCACCATATTTCATTTCTGCCTCCTGCGGTTTCATTTGACTTGAGCGGTGCTTTAACACTACGGTGCGGGGTGTTCTTTGTCAAGTCGGACCGGATGAACGGGGGCCGGATGGTGTTACAATACCGGTGAACCTGAATGGATAACGGGAGGCCGCCAATGAAATGCCGGAAATCTCGTGCGTTGTTTACCCTTGTACTGATGACCGTTTCGCCTGTGATCATGGCCTGCACCAGCATACTGGTCAGCAAAGGGGCCAGTAAAGACGGGTCTGTGATGATCACCTATGCCTGTGATGGTGAATTTCATCCCACCCTCCGGTATGTGCCGGCGGAAGACCATGAACCGGGTGCGTTGATGGAAATCAGGGACTGGAGTGGCAACGTGCGGGGAACCATCCACCAGCCGGAGCACACCTATGCGGTCTACGGGCTGATGAATGAACACCAGGTGGCCATTGGCGAAACCACGTTTGACGGTCGTACCGAGCTGCGGAACCGGGAAGGACTTCTCCACTACTGGACATTGATGAGACTGGGGCTGCAACGGGCGCGGACAGCCCGGGAAGCCGTGGAGGTGATTACCGGGCTGGTTGACCAATATGGATATGCCAGCACCGGAGAGTCATTCTCGATTGCAGATAAGCATGAAGCCTGGTTGCTGGAGATGATCGGACCGGGTGAGGGCGGAAAGGGAGCCATCTGGGTGGCTGTCCGGGTTCCGGACGGATATGTTTGCGCCCACGCCAACGCGTCGGTGATTGGCGAATTCCCCCTCAATGATCCCGAACGGTGCCTGTATTCCGCCAATGTCATTCCATTCGCAGTTGAAAAAGGATGGTACAACCCGGATTCCGGTGAACCGTTCCGGTTTAATGATGTTTACTGTCCGTTGACGCCGCAGAAATTGCGGTACACCGCGACCCGGGTCTGGAGCGTTTTCAGAAGGCTGGCGCCGTCAATGGAATGGCCGAGTGATTTCCACCGGGGTGTGCAGGGGGCGGAGCGCTACCCGCTGTGGATCAAGCCGGAGAAAAAGCTGGATGTGCAGGATGTGATGGCCCTGATGCGCGATCATTATGAAGGGACCCCATTTGATATGACTGCTGGCATTGATGCCGGACCGTTTCAGTCCCCCCAGCGCTGGCGTCCCATGAACTGGAAGATAGACGGCAAGGATCAGGATTTCACCTGGGAACGACCGATTTCCACCCAGCAGACCGGGTTTTCTTTTGTGAGCCAGTCCAGGGCCGATCTGCCCGATCCCATCGGCGGCATCTACTGGTATGGCCTGGACAACACCTATACCACATGCTACATGCCGTTCTACTGTGGCGCTTTTGAAGTGCCCGAACCGTATGAAACCGGTTCGATCCGGGAGTATTCCGAGGACTCGGCCTGGTGGGTATTCAACCTGGTATCCAACTTTGCGGAATTGAAGTGGTCATACATGGTGAAGGATATTGTAAAAGTTCAATCCCGGCTGGAAGGTCGGTTTGTCCGCATGATACCCGCCGTGGACCAGGCTGCACTTACGCTGCATGCCAGTGATCCCGAACTGGCCCGGCAGTATCTCAATGATTATTCAAATGCCCAGGCCAATGCGGTTCACAAGCAATGGCTTGCGCTATCGAAACAACTGATTTGCAAGTATAATGATGGCTATGTGAAAGACGAAAAGGGCAGGCCCCGGGAAGTGGGGTATCCGGCGGAATGGTTGCAGGATGTGCAAGCGCTTCGACCGGATCAGTTTGTCTTGCCCCGCTGGCACAATGAAGCGATGGAAACGGACTTGCCGTTTTGAGAGACATTTGTACATGACAATCAGGCCCAATCTGAATCACGGAGTATAGTTTTGATGAAGCAGCGAATCCATGAATGGAAGGAAATGGCGGACAAGCGTGTGTATGACAGCGTTCTGGATGTGGTGGGGCATACGCCGCTGATCCGGTTGAATCGGATCACCGAGGGATTGAGCAACAACATATTTGCCAAGCTTGAGTTTCTGAATCCCATGGGGAGTATCAAGGACCGGATCGCCCGCTACATGATTGAGAAGGCGGAACGGGAAGGGAAGCTGAAGCCGGGCCAGCTGATTATCGAGAATTCTTCGGGGAATACGGCGATCGGGCTGGCATTGGTGGCAATCCAGAAGGGCTACCGGTTGAAGGTGGTGGTACGTGATTCGCTGAGCAAGGAAAAGATGGACCAGCTTCGTGTTCTGGGGGTGGACATCCATCCGGTTGACCATACGTTGCCACCGGAACATCCGGACAGTTACAACAACATTACCCCACGGTTGGCCGCGGAAACACCGGGATGTTTTTTCCCGGATCAGCACAACAACCGGGACAATAACGAAACCCACTATGTAACCACCGGCCCGGAGATCTGGGAACAGATGGAAGGCAGGATTGACGCGGTGGTGATCGGCATGGGCACCGGGGGCACCGTTTGCGGGGTGGGCCGATATTTGAAAGAACAGGACCCGGCCATCCGGGTTGTCGCCGTGGATCCGGTGGGTTCCATTTTCCATGACTGGTTTTACAAGAATGAACTGATAAAGCCCGCGCCCTATCTGATCGAGGGACTGGGAGACGAGTTTCTGATCGGTACGGCAAATTTCGAAGTTCTGGATGACATTATTCAGGTAGCGGATAAGGATGCCTTTCATATGGCCAGAAAACTTGTTCAGACTGAGGGTGTAATGGGCGGCGGATCCAGTGGCGCGGCGATGTTCGCTGTACTCAAGGTGGTGGAACAACTGGGACCGGATGCCCGGATCGTAACCTTGTTCCCGGACGGCGCCGGCCGGTATCTGAGCACCATTTTCAATGACGACTGGATGCGTGAAAAAGGACTGATGGACTGATACCCGTTGAGGATAGGGGCCTTTATCGGGGATGTGTTACTATCTGATCAGCAAAATGACAAGGCAAACAGGCAGGTTTGATGGATAGGCAGCAGAATCATGCACCGGCAAAAGATCGGATCATGGCATCCGTGTTTGATCAGACAGCAGTCGGGATCTGTATTACCAACAGGGAACGCAGGTTTGTTCTGGTCAACGATGCATACTGCCGTACCTATGGATATTCCCGAGATGAACTGATCGGACAGCCGTTTACCGTGGTTGTTCCCGAAGAAAACCGTCAGGCGGCAAACGATCTTCATGATGCCTTCATTGCAGGCAGCCCGGAAATTCCATTGGAATGGACGGTTCAGCGGAAAGGGGGCGATCGGATAACCGTGGTTACAACAGCGGCACTGCTGGTGGATGCGGATGGTGAACGGTACAAAATTACAACGGTAACGGACGTGAGCGAGCTTCGGTCCGCACAGCGGCTGGTCAACCGGTTCGGCCGTATCATGGAACGTTCCTATGATGAAATTTATGTATTTTCAGCAGATACCTACCGGTTTCTGCAGGTCAACCATGCCGCTGTGTCCAACTCCGGTTATACCGAACCGGAATTGTTGAGTATGACACCCATGGAGTTGAATCCGTCCCTCACAAAGCAGCAGATGGACCGGTCTGTTGAGGGATTGCGCCGCGGTGAAATCGATATCCGGGTCTTTGAAACCCGGCAGGTTCGAAAGGACGGCACCCGGTATCCGGTGGATGTGCGGCTTCAGCTGATGGGTCATGAGGAGCCGGCCGTATTTGTTGCCATTGTTCAGGACAGTACCGAGCGGAAGGAGCTGAATCGGATTAACCAGGAACTGCGCATGGCCCACGAAATCCAGAATAACCTGATGCCTTCCGAATCACCCGAAGTGCCGGGCTATAGTCTCTGGGGCATATCCAAACCCTGTTATGAGGTGGGTGGCGACTATTTTGATTTTATTCCGGTTGATGATGGCTGTACCGCAGTCTGCCTGGGTGATGTGTCCGGAAAAGGGATGCCGGCTGCGCTGTTGATGTCCAATGTCCAGGCGATCATTCGGACCGAGACACTGCAGAAGCAGGGTGTTTCCCAATGCCTGCAGGCGGCCAACCGGATGCTGGTCCGAAACACCACGTCCAACCGTTTCATTTCTCTGCTGTACGGCATCCTTGATCCGGAGACGCATGCATTTTCTTATGCAAATGCAGGTCATATCCCGCCATTGGTCCTGCGTCAGGATGGACAACTGGAACAGCCGGCCAAGGGACAGATGGTACTGGGTTTTTCCGAGGAAGAGCAGTATGTGGAGACAACACTCAAGCTGGGAATCGGTGACATTCTGGTTCTCTGCTCTGACGGAATTACTGAAGCGGTGGATGACAGTGGCCGGTTCTTTGGAGAAGAGCGGTTGATTGAAGCGCTCCGGTCCAACCGTGAACTGGACGCCGGCCAGCTTGCCCGAAAGATCCTGGAGACGGTGGTTCGGTTTCATGGAGACACACCCCAGGACGATGATGAAACGCTGGTAATTGTGAAGCGTGAATCCTGATGTCTGCAGCGGAAGGATGTTAGAAAATCTGGCCGATTGTAAAGTAGAATCGATTGTCGCCGTCATCGGACCGTGCGTAACCCAGGTAAGCTCCCCCCACCATGGTTCTTGATCCCAGGAACACTGAACCGGAATAGCGGAGATCACCGACATCCATCAGGTTACGGTTTTCCCAGACGTTTCCGGCTTCAAGTGTGCCGCCCGCATAAAACCGGAAGCCAAATGCCTTGAATGGCAATTCCACGTAATACATTGCTGTTATCAGACTCTTTACGTTGCCCAGCAGTTGACCTTCCCGGTAACCGGAAAGCCGCAGCAAACCGCCCATCTGAAATGCGTCATAAACCGGCAGGGTCGACCCCAGGCTGTCTCCGTATTCCAGGCTCAGCATCAGGGTATGGACGTCAAAAGGGAATACCCGCTGATATTGGAAGTCCAGTTTGTCATACTCGGCGTGGGCACCAAGTCCGGGATCGCTGTGGAACAGGATCAGGTGACCGGAGTCGCCTTTCCGGGGGAAATACGGGTCGTCCAGCTGATCATATAAAAACCGGAACTGGTAGCCCGCAATATCAATGTCCGTTCGCTGCCCCAGCAGACTGTTGTCCTGGCCCTGGAGCGGGTTGGCATTGCCGGTAGACCGGAAGATGCCCAACGTGGCCAGTCCCCAGTTTTCAAACTGCCGTCCAATATTCAAACCACTGTTGAACAGGCGGATCCGCATCCGGTTCCAGTTGTCATCGATGTCATAAAAATCACGCAGTACACTGGCGTATTCCAGGTAGGGGATAATCGCCCAGTGACCGGCATAGTCCAGGGGCTGAAAGAACTCGGACCGGAAACTACGCTTCTGTCCGGCTTGCAGTTCATTGCGCCATTCACCACCCAAAGAATTGATTTCGGTCATGGTGTGGGCCAGGAGCATGTCAACCCGGCTGTTGCCTTCCAGGTCATCGGAGAGGTTGACGCCGAATTGCAGGAAATTGTTCCCCCAGGGTTTGGGCCGAGTGTGGATCAAGATTCCGTTTCGATCGGTATCTTCGACCCATTGAAAGCTGACCGAGTCGAACGTGCCGATCTGGTAGATCCGATCCAGGTCGTGCTGGAGGGTTCCCAGATTCAGTTCCTGTCCCGTCTGTGTTCGGATTCGGGAGAGCAGAACGTTGGGGTGCAATCGGGATGAATCGGAAACGTTGACAAAATCAACCACCTGACGATTTACATTGGCGCCGCGTTGCTGATCCAGGTAGTGTTCATAGTCGTTTTCCGACAGAGAATATCGAGTCAGTTGTTGCTGTTGCAGACGGGCCGCATCTTCACCGGGACGGATCGCTTCGATCAGGTGAGCAAAATCGGAGGCGGCCATATCGCCGAGTTCCGGGTGGATATAAATATCCTGATCGGTGAGTTTTGCCACCTGGTTTGCTTCATCTTTCAACAACATGATGGTAATCATCTGTTGGGAAACGGCCAATGCGGAATTCAGACGTTCCCGTGCGAAGAGTCCCTTGGCAACGTTGACCGCGATGATGACATCCACATCCATGGTCTGGATTACGTCCACAGGGAGGTTACGGACCAGTCCCCCGTCCGCCAGGAGTTTACCGTCTGTTTCAAACGGGGCAATGGCCCCGGGTACAGACATGCTGGCCCGTAGTGCGTCCGCAAGGTCACCATCCTGTTGAACAACCATCTCCCCAGTAGCCAGATCGGTCGCTACTGCCCGGAACGGAATCCGTAACTGGTCAAAATCCTGGGTAAAACCGTTACGAAGCAGCAAGCGATGCAACAGGAAACTGACCTTACGGCCGGATGTGAGCCCCGTGGGCATCATCAGGCGCCCATTCCGCAAGCCGACTTCCAGGTTGGGAATATAACGGCCATTGTCCCGTTTGCGACGGAAGGACTGGTTTTCCCGGTTGGGACTGTCATCAAAGATAGCTTCCCAGTCAATATCACGGACAACATCTTCGATTTCACCGGGTGACATGCCGCTGGCATACAGTCCACCGACCAGAGATCCCACCGATGTCCCCGCGATGGCATGTACCGGGATGCGGAGTTCTTCCAATACCTTTAATACACCGATGTGTGCAGCACCCCGTGCACCGCCACCGCTCAGCACCAGGCCGATCCTGGGAGGGACGCTTTCGTTGTCAGGGGTGTCTCCATGGCTGAGAGTGGAACCGGACAGGAGCAACAGAATAACCAATAATCGGATGCAGCTACTGATCATCTGTGCCGTCCTCAACAAGTTTGACGTTGTTCCATTCCCGTACCGCGGACAGGATTTCCATGGTGGAGCGGGCGACAATATCCGGTTTCGCATCAACAAGCGATTGTTCGGATGAAAATCCATAGGTGACCGCAATGGTCCGGGTGCCGGCTTCTCTGCCTGCAAGGATATCCGAGGGTGCGTCGCCTACCATGACACACCGGTGCGGTTCCAGGCTGAAATGGACCAGTATCCGCTGGATCGGGCGGGGCGAGGGTTTGCGTTCGCGGAAAGAGTCACCACCATAGATAAAATGGAGCAGGGGTGACAGGTTGAAATGGTACAGGGGTATCCGAACGAGCTCCGATGGTTTGTTGGACAGGATTCCGACCCGTATTCCCTGTTTGCGGAGCTCCTGGAATACCGTTCCAATATCCGGGTAGGGCACGGTATTGCCCAGTACGTGTCGTTTGTAGGTCTGCTGGAAAACCCGGATGGCTTCCTGGATCCTGTCCGGTGCATCATGGAACAGTTTTTCAATCAGCGGCAGCAGAGCGTCCCCCACGCAGGAGTGAATCAACTGGGTGGACAGGGGTGGTAATCCCATTTGATCCCGGGCTTCGTTGGCGGTCACAACCAGATCGCCGGATGTGTCAATAACCGTACCATCCATGTCGAACACCACCATGTCGATGTTGCCGGATGTTCTGGGTATCGGTTTCTGTTGATACTGCTGGACCATATGATTCCCCGGAAACGGTTGTTGAATTTGTCAAGGGCCCGTTATGCGCTCCAGATCAGAATACCACTGAAATACCTGTATTGAAAACATGTTCTCCCTGTTTGGAGCGCTTGTTCTGCAGCAGGTAGGCCACCCGAAGCTTGGCATGGGTCCCCAACGGGATCATGGTGCCGACCGAGAATCGATAGCGGCTGAAGGAATCGGACTGGGTATCGTAGAATGGTTCCAGTGACACATACGGTTCCAGTTTCAACCGGGCAATCTGCCAGTTGTCCCGGAGACGGAATCGAAAGCGAAAGCGCAGGTGATCATCCGAACGGTCTTCGTCAAAGTTCCGGATTTCAAGTCGGGTGCGGATGTCAAAACGCATGCCGTTGTCAAACCGGGTTCCCCAGCCGGCATCCAGTCCGATCCGTCGTTCGATTACATCGGGGCCGTCAATTTTGCGGGTCAACTCCTGCTTGTAATGGGTGCCGACCGAAAAGCCGTTTTCCAGTTTCCTGTCATAACCCACCACCCAGTTCTTAACAAAGACACCATCCGCCCAGTCCCATGACCGATACTTGACTTCGCTGACAAAGCGAATGGACTGGTTGTTGTTGAGTTTGAACGTGAGACTGTTTTCCGTCCAGTTCTGGTCTTCTCCCCGGGCAATCAGGGAGACTGTCAGTATACAGACAATGGCAAGCGTTTTACGGATCATTTGATACCCTCCTGTGTGGTCAGATGTTCATCCAGCCTGGTCACAAATCTTCCGATTTCATCCCGGACCCGACGATACACCGCCAGTTTTTCTTCACCGTCCGGCATACCGTCGGTGATGGATGGGGGATCATCAAAACCGTGATGGATGACCACCGCGTTGCCCGGAAAGAGCGGACAGGTTTCATGGGCATGACCGCAAACCGTCACGACATAATCAAAGTCAATGCTGTCGAGTTCGGTCAATTCTTTTGACCAGTGGGACGAAATGTCCACGCCCGATTCCTTCATGACGAATGCAGCGTGAGGATTGAGTTTTGTCTTCAGAATGCCCGCCGAATAGGCATGATACCGGTCACCGTGAAGATGACGGGTCCAGCCCTCAGCCATCTGGCTGCGGCAGGAATTGCCGGTACACAGAAACAGAATATTTCGTTTTCGCTTCATTTTACGCTCCTGATCGGATCCATGGCTGGATCACGTACGCATACAGGTAATACATGCCCAGGCAGACAAAGACAAGGCCGGTCACCAGTCGGGCCCATTTTTCGATGGCGGTAAGTTTGTCAAAGGCCTGCGCGACCTTGTTCAGGCCGATGCCCAGCAGAACGGCAAAAACCAGGACGGGCAGGGCTGTTCCCATACCGTACAGCCAGGGTACCACAATTCCGGAACCGGTTTTGACGGCCACAGGCAGCAGGCTGCCGAAGAACAGTGCTGCCGAGACCGGACAGAATGAGAGCGCGAACAGGGCACCCAGAAGAAAGGCCCCCCAGAGCCCGTGGTTGGCCAGCCGTCTGGCTACCGCATCCCCGGCACCGGTTGTGAACGCGGGTATGGGAAGGATCCGCAGCAGAATCAGCCCGGAGATCAGCAGAAACCCACCGAGGACGGGGTTCATGATCCGTTGCAATGTGCCGGCGGTCTCAAACGCGGCCGCGATACTGTTTACCAGCAACACACCCAGGACCGCGTAGCTGGTCATGCGGCCCAGGGTATACAGCAGGCCCGACAGGAAAACCCGGCGGGGGCTTACCGATTCCCGGCTGATGAATGATACGGCTGCCACGTTGGTGGCCAGCGGGCAGGGACTGATAGA
>CAZDKZ010000049.1:1968-18591 GCA_964506215.1 uncultured Holophagae bacterium | reverse complement strand
CGCAAACACGCACACCGGAACTACTGCGGCGGAGTTTTTCGCGAGGTCAAGGCGGCGGACGGAGAGAAAGCGGAATGTACAGGTCGGTACCTGAGCATTTCGAAACGTCCGCCAACACAGAGATCGCGAAAAAGAACCCGCAGGTGCTTCAAATTTGGTGCAACTTGTGGTTTCGGACAACCATCCCCTGTGATAGCATACCCCCATGAACTGGTTTGATGTTGTAGCACTGGTCGTGATCGGCCTGTCTGCGGGTTTTGCATTTTTCAAGGGATTTGTTCGCGAGGTCGTCTCTCTGGCAGGCCTGATTCTCGGAACCATTCTTGCGTTCCGGTTCTACCCGGAAGGTGCCTCTCTGCTGGAAAGCTACATCAAAACAGACAACATGCGGAACCTGGTGTCATTTCTGTGCATCTTTTTCGGCATCGTCCTGATTTCCGCCCTGATCTCCTACACCATGAAGCGACTGCTGGACACGGCAGGGCTTTCCTTTTATGACAAGTTCCTGGGACTGCTGTTTGGTCTGCTCAGGGGTATCATTCTCGTTTATATTATTGTGCTGGTCTTGTCCGGTTTTGGGGTAGCCAAGAAAACCATGCTGGAATCCAGGAGCTATCACGTGGTGTCGCAAACCATGGATGTCATCCTTTCCTTCCTGCCGGGTGACAGAGAAGCGGATGCGACGCCGCCAAAATAGCACGTGGAATCGCACGGAGGGGGATTCATGAAGGAGCACCTGCATCAGTTTGTTGACCAGATGATTGAACACAATTTCACCCTTGAAGAGACTGTGGACCTCGTGGAAAAGGTTTACATTGAGAAGATGCTCCTACGCTATGGACATAACATTTCCGCTTCCGCACGCCATATGCAGATGCATCGCAACACGCTCAGCCGCAAGATTCAAAGCCTCGGGATTCGTGAATAGGAGTCGCCCTTGCGCGTTACTTTCATACCGGACGATCTGAAGCAACGCTGGCAGGTCCCGGATTCCATCGACATTCTCCCCCCGCATGACAAAAACGACTGTCAAGCCGATATTCTGATCATCCGGGCTGATGCACTGGCGGACAGTGACACGGAAATGCCCCCGGAAAACCGCATCGTGGTCGATGCCGTGGACATGGACACAAACCCCGTCCAGGTGCGGGACTGGTACCGGATGGGGTGTCACGATGTAATTCTGCAGTTATCGGAGAGAAGGCTGGGTGGACCTGAAACGGAGCCAGTTTGTATCCAATCCGGATTTGTGGGCCAATCCCCCGAAATACGAAAGCTGTTCCAACGGATCAACCATGTTGCCCGTACCGATGCCACCGTGATGATCCGCGGGGAAAGCGGTACGGGCAAGGAACTGGTCGCCCGGGCCATTCATAACAACAGCCGACGAAAATCCGGACCGTTTATCGCGGTCAATTGCGCGGCCATTCCGGAAACATTGCTGGAAGATGACCTGTTTGGTCATCTGAAAGGTGCGTTCACCGATGCAAATGACAACCGGATCGGAAAAATACAGGCCGCAGACGGCGGTACTCTCTTCCTGGACGAGGTCGGGGACATGCCGGCCGTTCTCCAGGTAAAGCTGCTCCGATTCCTCCAGGAACAGGAAATTCAACCGCTGGGATCTTCCATCCCGGTGAAGGTGAACACCCGCGTGGTAACAGCCACCGCCGCGAACCTGGAATCCCTTATAGAAAATGGGACCTTTCGGGAAGACCTGTTCTTCCGGCTTCACGTGGTACCCCTCACAATTCCCCCATTGCGGCAGCGGGGAGATGACATTGATCATCTCACCATCCATTTCCTCAGCCACTATGCAAACCGCCACGACATCCCCTGCCCCACACTCAGTGATGGGGCATGGAACGCAATCCGACAGCATCATTGGCCGGGCAACGTCCGGGAACTGGAACACCTGGTGGAACGGGTGCTTATCATGCGGGAAGGGTCCGGACCGATCCAGGCCCACGAACTGCAGTTGCCGGTGAAACAGGGGGTAACCGGATGAACAGGACGATCCCGGGACGGTTCATCACCCTGGAAGGGGGAGAAGGCAGCGGCAAGTCCACCCAGGCCCGACTGATCCGTGACTGGCTTGCAGCGGAAGGCCATCCGGTCCTGCTTACATCGGAACCCGGCGGCACCGAAATCGGACAGGCCCTGCGCCAGGTGCTGATGGCCAACCAGAATACCGACATGGTTCCGGAAACGGAACTGCTGCTCTACATCGCCGACCGCGCCCAGCACGTCCGTGCCCGGATCCTGCCCGCACTGGCCGAGGGACACATCGTGATTTCCGACCGGTATCATGATTCATCCGTTGCCTATCAGCATTATGCCAGGGGTGTCCCCATGGCAACACTGGATTTCCTGTTCCATGAACTGGCGGGCGGCCTGGTTCCGGACCTGACCATTGTGATGGATCTGCCGATCCCGGTAGCCATGGAACGGATTCAACGCCGTTCGGTAACAGACCCGGATTCCGTGTCCCGTTTTGAAGAAGAGGCACTGGCCTTCCATGAACGGGTCCGGGACGGGTTCCACCGGATTGCCGCGTCCGATCCGGACCGGGTGAAGCTGGTGGATGGGCACCGCGACCAGCAGGACGTCTTTGCCAGTGTACGGCAATTGATCCAAGGAATCCTTCCGGCTGCAGGAGAGCTGCCATGAACCTGATGCAGGAGATCCTGGGCCATGACCGGGTCAAGCAGTTTTTCCAGAATGCCGTGGAGAAGGACCGCCTGTATTCCACCTACCTGTTCAGCGGACCGGAAGGCATCGGCAAGAAAAAGACCGCCCTGGCGATCGCGGCCATGCTCAACTGCCAACAGCCGGAACAGGCACCCTGCGGCATGTGCCGTTCCTGTATCAACGTGGTTGCACACAACCATGTGGACATTCGGGTCATTGCAGCTGAAAAGGATGAAATCAAGGCCGAACAGGTCGAACCGATCCTGGAACAGGTAATATTTCCGCCATTCGAAGGGAAGGCACGTGTTGTTATCATTGACAATGCCCATCAGTTCAACAGCACATCGGGAAACATGTTGTTGAAAACACTGGAAGAACCGCCATCCGGAAACTATTTCTTCCTCATCACCTCCAAGCCGGACCTGCTGCTGCCTACCATCCGGTCCCGTTGCCAGGAAGTGGCATTCAGCGGTACGGAACTGGTCGACCGGGTTCAGATTGACGGTGTGGACCCATCCGCGTTGAAACCCTGGTTCCGGATCGGGGGCGGGATGATCCATGACAGTGCATCGCTGACGGCCTTTGGCGCGGAACGCACCCTGGCGCTTCGGTTCCTGGAAGCCGTGCTGGACAACACTCCCGGCTTCCGGCTGGAAGATGAACTTACCGAACAGATACCCGAGATGGACCGGCAGAAAACACTGCAGTTCATCTTCCATATCCAGGTCCTGATCCGGGACCTGCTGGCACTCCACGCGGACCGCAAAACCGCCTTGATCAACACCGACCTCGCAACCGGCCTGGAACAATTGCAGAACCGGCTTCTGCCAACCCACCTGTTCCAGATCAACGACCTTGTCAACCGCGGCAAAAATCGTGTATTCTATAACATATCCATTCAGCAACTGCTCAGTGTCATGTTGTCGGAAGCACGAAAGGTGGTGTCATGAGGTCTCACACGGAATACCTCACGTTCAACACGGACGAGAAACGACAATACATCAACATTACCCGGACGCTGGATCGTATCCTACGGGAAAGCGGCATCCGTGAAGGCATGCTGCTGGTTTCGGCCATGCACATCACCGCCGGTGTCTGGGTCAATGATGCAGAAGACGGCCTGCTGCAGGATATTGATGACTGGCTGGAACAACTGGCACCGTTCAAACCGGATTATCGCCACCACCGTACCGGGGAAACCAACGGGGATGCGCATCTGAAAAGCCTGCTGGTTCACCACGAAGTAATCGTGCCGATTACCGATGGTGAATTGGATCTGGGCCCCTGGCAACAGGTGTACTACGCGGAATTTGACGGCCGGCGCAACAAACGGGTTATCGTAAAAATTATGGGTGAATAAACAAATTCGGTCATCGGGAGGAGGGACGCGATGGGTTACATGGTTATCTTGAAAACGTCCAGCGGACGGTTTGAACACCAGCTGGAAAAGAACTTTGTCACCATGGGAAGAAGTAAGGAAAACGATCTTCCCATCGACGATTTGAGCGTTTCCCGCAAGCACGCTGTCCTGGAACGGGAAGGCAATTCATTTTTTATAACCGACCTCAACAGCTCTAACGGAACCTACGTAAACAGCCGGAAAATCACGGAAAAAACACCGATCGGGATGGAAGACATTATCATCGTGGGCCGGGTGCACCTGTCCTACCGGCTGGATGAAGCGGAAGACGGAACGGTCCAGATGTCACGGGAAGAAATGGCAGAAGTGCAACAGAGTCCCAACCGGACCAATCCGGTGGGTGCCCCGCCGGTAGAACCGCAGGCCGCACCGGTACCACCGCAACCGGTGGCCCCACCCCCGGCGCCACAGGCCGCGCCAACACCGCCACCGGCTCCCACACCGCAGCCCCAGGTCGCACCACCACCGCCTGCACCGCAGGCCGCACCGGCTCCACCGCCACCGGCCGCTCCCGCACCCCAGGCACCGCCCGCACCCAGGCCGCAGCAGGCTTTCGTGGGTGCCGCACGGGCCGGTGAACCCGCCGGGTTCTGGATTCGGCTGGCTGCCTACATCATTGATGCCCTGATCCTGGGGATCCCGTTGTCCATTCTCAACACCATTATCATGGCTATTGTCATCCGGGTTGTATCTTCCTATGGTGCAATCATGACCATCAGTTCCTTTATGATGTTGATCATGAGTGCCGCAGGCCTGGCATACCTGGTCATCGGCTGGTCCAAATATGGGACAACGGTGGGAAAACGCATCCTGAACCTGTACGTCATTGATGAAGCCACCGGGACCAATCCGACGCTACCAAAGGCCGCCATCCGCGTTGTCGGCTACCTGGCCAGCTCCATCATCCTCTACATCGGGTTCATCATGATCGCGTTTACCGGTGACAACAAGGGGCTCCATGACATGATTGCCGGTACCCGCGTGGTCAAACGCTGATTGCAGGATGACCGAGCAAATCATACGCCTGTTCACCGACGGAGCCTGCAGCGGCAACCCGGGCCCCGGGGGATGGGCCGCCCTGTTGATCTGGCAGGACAAGGAACGCATGCTGTCCGGCTATGATCCGGAAACCACCAACAACCGGATGGAGCTGACCGCTGTCATTGAGGGCCTTCGTGCCATCAGGCGACAGGATGTCCCGGTCCGGGTGTGGACCGACTCAACCTATGTTCAGAAAGGGATCTCGGAGTGGATTACCGCATGGAAACAGAAGAACTGGAAGAAGGTCAAGAACGTGGCCCTCTGGCAGGAGCTGGACCAACTGGTCAGCCGATTCTCCGACATCCGGTTTCACCATGTGTACGGCCACAGCGGTCATGAAGAAAACGAGCGATGTGACAAGGAAGCCCGCCACCAGATCAAGCTGAACAACTGAATAAACAACTTTACCAGAACAAGAAAAGGCCCGCCGGTTGGCGGGCCTTCGCTGTTTCTAACGGTAACCGGATTAATTAATGCTTCCGGAATCTACGTTGTTTTCACTTGGCCAGTAAGGCAACGTGCCTGTTACGTCACCAACCGTGAACGTGAACGTGCCGCTGGTCTTGGTCTTGGGTGATGCCAGGGTTACGGAGCCATCGGTTCCCGTAATACCGCTGGCAGAACCGCTGACTACCCCGCTCCAGGAACCGGAAACGGTTGCACCGGATACCGGGTTCCCATCCGAATCAACAATTGTCACCGTGGCATAGGCCAGTATGTTCCGACCGCGGGCTCCCAGGGCCATGTCGATGCTGTATACATACATGTACGCATCACCACCGCCGCCTTCATCCAGCGTGGTGAAGGTAAACGGACCTGCTGTACCCGTATTGCCGGAACCATCGGTGGATTCCACGGTGTACGTGTAGGTCGTATTGGCTGTGAGACCGGTCAGTTCCATACTGTGGCTGGTCACCAGTGCACTGTTGTACGCCGTGTCCACACCATAGTCCACGTAACTGTCAGCCGGTTCGTTTGTCGTCCAGTTGATCACCGCGGAAGTGGTGGTAATGTCGGTTTCGGAGAAGTTGGACAGCACCGGCGGGGTCACATCGCCGCCACCGCCGCCACCGGCAGCCATTACAGCCGCATAGGCGTCAACCAGCCCATTACCGAAATACTGGTCCCAGCCGTTGGCGCCCAGGTCTTGTGCCGTGGTTTCCAGGATGGTCCGGATTTCCGCGTTGGTCAATGCCGGGTTGGCGGACTTCACCAGCGCAGCCACACCGGCCACGTGCGGACATGCCATGGAAGTGCCCGCGAAGAAATAGTACCCTTCGTCCGAGCCGGAGAAGGTGTTCTGGAGAATCATGTCATCATAACCGTCGCCGTTGTTATCACCGCTGTCTCCGCCGGGAGCCGCGATGTCAATGGTGGACCCATAGTTGGAATAGGACGCCAGTGTGTCGATGGAAGTCGTAGCGCTGACAGAAATGGAATTCACATAAGCAGCCGGATAGGACGGGGCGCTGGTGTCTTCATTACCCGCGGCACATACCACAACCACGCCGTTGTTCCAGGCATAGTTGACTGCATCTTCCAGGATGGACAGGGAAGAACCACCGCCCAGGCTCATGTTGATTACGTCCGCGCCATTATCGACCGCATAATAGATGCCGTCTGCAATGTCATCGAATCCACCGCTGCCGCGGCTGTCAAGCACCTTCACCGGCATGATGGTGGCATTGTACGCAACACCGGCCACACCCATATTGTTGTTGGTGGTCTGGGCAATTGTACCCGCCACGTGGGAGCCATGTCCTTCGTCATCGGTGGGATCGTTGTCCCGGTTGACAAAGTCATATCCAGCCGTAAAGTTGGTACCGGCCAGATCCTGCAGCGACTGCTTCACACCGGTATCAATAACGGCTACAACAGCGCCGGTACCGGTGGATTCGTTCCAGGCATTTTCCATGCCGATCCGCTGCATGTGCCACTGGTAGGAATAATAAGTGTCATTGGGCACCATGTAGGCATACGCATAGGCATTCTGTTCAACCGAGATTACACCCGGTTCATGTTTCAGCATGTTCATCACAGCATTGGGATTCTTGTGCTTGTACACAACAAACGCCCCATGCTTGTTGCTGTCCCGTTTCTTGGTCAATCCATACGCATTGCGGATCGCAGCTTTCCGACCGGACGGCACGCCCGCTTCATACTTGACCACGATTTCATCCGGAACAAACTTTGCTTTGCCGTTGTGGGTTCCCACGCCGTCAGCAGCCCACCCCATTGCAACCAGACCGATCACGGCAATCAGGATTCCAAACAAACGCTTCATTCTTACCCTCCTAAAACAGGATATTGGATTTTGATGGTTGTGAAAATTTCATGCATGTATGGTATCACCAGCACCGGGGCCTATTTCTATCGGCCCATGGGCTGGTTTCCGGTATGAAAAAAGTACTACTGCCACCGAAGCCCATGAATAACAAGAATCCGCAACCCTGACCCGTTGATTTCCGTAGATCAGTATCAGCGGATCTTGATCGGAGTTGTGGTGGTTTCACAAACCCACAATCTGATACCATCGAACAAGTTGCAAAACCCCAAAAGGAACTGGGAGGTTCTATGAGAATTCTG
This sequence comes from uncultured Holophagae bacterium, assembly GCA_964506215.1. Taxonomy (GTDB): domain Bacteria; phylum Acidobacteriota; class Holophagae; order Thermotomaculales; family Thermotomaculaceae; genus CAZDKZ01. Next base: position 10,853 of record CAZDKZ010000049.1, on the reverse strand, counting down.
TTTTCCCTTCTGCTGCTGGTTGGATCCATCCAACTGGCTACGGCGGATACCTATGTCCGTCAGCCGGCACCGTCACCGGACGGTTCCCGCATTGCGTTTTCCTACCGTGGCGACATCTGGACCGTCAACCCGGACGGCACCGACCCGCTTCGCCTGACCGTTCACCCGGCCTATGATGCCGCGCCGGTATGGTCACCGGACGGCAAGCTGATCGCGTTCTCCTCCAAGCGCTACGGCAACATGGACGTGTTCGTGATTCCGGCCGAAGGCGGGATGGCCAGACGCCTGACCTGGCACACGGCGGATGACACGGTTTCCGCATTTTCCGCCGACGGAAACGAGTTGCTCTTTCATGCCCGCTATCGGGGAGACCATTATTATCGGGATCCGATGATCTACACCGTTCCCCTGACCGGCGGCACACCGGAACCCCTGTTCCGTGAATTCGGCAACACCGCCCGCCCCGAACCCGGCGGTACCCGGATTGCTTACGTGGATGAGAATCCACCCTGGTGGCGCAAGGATTACCGGGGTCCGGCAAACATGAATATCCGTCTGTATGACCGGAAAACCGGCAAATTCTCGGACAAGTTGACCACTTTCGACGGCAATGATTTCTGCCCCATGTGGGGAAACAATGATGTCATGTATTTCCTGTCCGACACGGACGGGTTCATGAACGTCTGGAAGATGAAAACGGACGGCAGCGGCAAGGAACAGGTCACATCGGTCAAGGAACAGAACATGGCCCATGCCGCGATCTCGGATAACGGCTCCCTGATCGCCATTGAGCTCAACGGCCGTCTGCTCACCGTGGACACCGCAACCGGCACCCTGAACGAAGTTGCCGTGACAGCGCCCAGTGACATTACCTACGCAGACCGGGAAATCCTGACCGAAAGTACCGGTGCGTCGGACATGGTCGTTTCACCGGACGGCAAGCAGATCGCATTTGTTGTTTACGGCGATGTCTTCGTGATGAAATCGGAAAAGGGCAAGGCCCGGAACCTGACATCGGACAACTTCCGCCAGAAAGACCTGGAATGGTCACCGGACGGAAAATATCTCTACTATGCGTCGGACATGGCTGGCAATTATGACCTGTTCCGGGTGTCATCCGCCAACGAGGAACCCCTCTACCGGACACTGGAATTGAAAACCGAACGCATTACCCGGGACGAACAGGATGATGTCCGTCCGGATATTGCACCGGACGGGGAAACCATCGCCTTCACCCGGGGCCGGGGAGACGTCATACTCGCCAACATGGACGGGACCAATGAACGGACCTTCCTGGAACACTGGTATGACTCCGACTATTCCTGGTCACCGGACAGCAGGTATATTGCCTATGCCAAGACGGACAACATGTTCAACACCGATATTTTCATCCGTCCGGCTGCCGGTGGCGAAGCCGTCAACATCACCCGCCATCCCGATGATGACTATCATCCGGAATGGACCGCTGATGGCAAAATGCTGTATTTCCTGTCCCACCGGGACGGTTACAGCAATGACGTCTGGTACCTGTACCTGACCAAGGCCGATGACCAGATGACCGAGGAAGAACGGGAAGAGGCCAAGGAAGCCGCCAAGAACAAGAAGAAAGATAAGAAAAAGACAGACGCCAAGGAAGACGAAAAGAAAAAAGAAGATGACGGCCTGAAGGTCGCCATTGACTTTGACGGCATCCACAAACGTGTCCGGAAGCTGACCCGCCTGGAAGGTGACGAAGGTGCCTTCGCCGTCAACGAGGACGGAAATGAAATCGTCTTCACCGCCCGGATCGAGGACCAATCCTCCCTGTGGAAGATCGAACGCACCGGTGAAGGACTGCAGGAGCTGAAAGGCACCACCGGCGCCACATCGGTGTTCTACAACGAAAAGGCCAAGACGTTCTTCTTCCAGACCAACCGGGGTGGCCTGAAGTCTGTCACCTTCAAGGGCAAGGTTAAATCCTACGGCTACCGGGCCAAGGTAGTCACCTCAACAGCCGCCATCCGGAACCAGATCTTCCTGGAATGCTGGCGCATCATGAACAACCGCTTCTACGATCCGGATTTCCACGGGGAAGACTGGGCTGCCATGAAGGAAAAATACCGGCCCCTGGCCGACCAGGCCGTGGCACGGGAAGATTTTGATGACGTTGTCCGGCAGATGATCGGTGAACTCAACGGCTCCCACCTGGGCATTTATCCCCCCCGTGGCGGCAACCGGTACCAGACCGGCATGCTGGGTGTCCTGCAGGACTATGCCTTTGACGGTGACGGATTCAAGGTCCTTCGGGTGCTGGATGACGGGCCCGCCACCTATGAAAAATCACGTCTGTACGCGGGCGATATCATCACCGCCATCAACGGCAAACCGGTATCACAGGACCAGAGTGTTTACGCCGGCCTCTTTGACACGGTGGGAGAACGGACCCTGCTGAATGTAACGGACAAAGACGGCAAGGAACGGACGGTGATCTTCCAGCCCATCTCCGGTGGAGCCAATAACAATCTCCTGTACAAAGACTGGGTAAAGCGGAACCGCGCACTGGTTACCGACTATTCCGGCGGCAGGCTGGGCTATGTTCACATCCGCAGCATGGACCAGGGCAGTTATGATCAGTTCCAGCAGGAAGTTTACTCGGAAACGGAAGGAAAGGACGGCCTGGTTATCGACGTCCGGAACAATGGCGGCGGATGGACCACTGACATTCTGCTGCGGATCATCGGCCAGAAGCAGCACGCATTCACCATTCCCCGTGGCGGCGGCAAGGGCTATCCGGACATGGAACGGAAACAGGTATTCCTGTGGACAAAACCCATGGTGGTCACCTGCAACCAGGGATCCTATTCCAACGCGGAAATCTTCTCCCACGCTGTGAAGACCCTGGGACTGGCAAAACTGGTGGGGATGCCCACTTTCGGCGCAGTGATTTCCACCGGCGGGACCGGGCTCATTGACGGCTCCTATTTCCGTATACCGTTCCGGGGCTGGTACGTGGCCGGCACCGGAAAGAACATGGAAAACGGCCCGGCCGTTCCCGATTACATCGTGGAAACCCAGCCCGAAGATGAAGCCAACGGCATCGACCGCCAGCTGAAGAAGGCCGTCCAGGTATTGCTCCAGCAACTGGACAGCTGATGGCACATCACTGAAAACCAATAAAGGGGACCGGAATGGTCCCCTTTCTCTTTCCTGACAGCTTTGCCCGTCACATACCCGACCGGTTCAATTCCTTCACAATGCTCAACACCTGGGGCAACAGTTGCTTTTTCCGGGAGATCAGTCCCTTGGCCAGGAATACCCCCCGCGACTGTTCGGTGAATCCGGTTTCCCGAGCAACGCGGATATCACCAGCAAACAGCAGGATGGAGTCCCCGGCAACAATGTCCGTCACCAGCAGTGCGGAGAACAGGTACCCTTTTCGTTCCCGCATGGCATCCAGTCCTGCCAGCAGTGAGGCAAACCGTTCTCCCACTTCCTCAAACCCCACCACTTCGATCTGGCTCACCGAGAAAGCATATTTCCCTTCGGAGAATTCCTTCATGTCGGTGGACAACAGCGCCTCATCCGACCGGTCCGCTACCGTGGAAGAATTTCGGAACATTTCCAGACCGTAGGCATCCAGTTCCACATCCGCCAGCTCCGCCAGCCAGTCTGCCATTTCCCGGTCAATGCCGGTGCAGGTGGGGGATCGGAACATGACCGTATCACTGAGAATACCGGACAACATCACCAGTGCAACCGACGCGTCCGGCGTTTGCCCATACTCCTGGTACAGGGTTGCCACGATGGTGCAGGTACTGCCATAGGGTTTACACAGGTAGGTTATGGGCCGGTCCGTGGTAAAACCGCCGATCCGGTGATGGTCCACCACCTCCAGAATTTCGGCATCATACAAGCCCGGAACAGACTGACCGTCCTCGTTATGGTCCACCAGGATTACCGGTTTGCGTACATTCCGAAGGAGATCGGATCGGGTGAGAATCCCAACCACTTTCTGATCATCATCCACGACAGCAAGTCCCCGATGATGGGAAGCCATCAATTTCCGGCGTGCATCCGACCGCAGTACATCCTGGTTGATTTCCAGGTCACCGGTCTCGGCGGCCAGGCTTGCCGGGATGGCCAGCTTCGCCAGGTTCAGGGTCTGGGTAATGGAAAACCCGGTTTGCACCAGGATTACGCCGTTTTCGGACGCGCTCTGTTCAATATCGGGGCTCAGGCGGGCACCGCCGGTCACCACGATAGCCCGGATCCCCTGTTCAATCGCGGTACGGATAATATCATTCCGGTCAGCCGTGAACAGCACCGTAGACCGGGGATCCCGCTCCGCCAGCTCCTTGCCGAAAGAGAATGCATCGGAAACGCCCACCAGGAATTCCAGCTCGGCGGCCACACCGTCCACCGCCCCGCTCAACACCTCACCCCGTAACGCATGAACGAGGTTCGTCATGCTGATGGTCGCCCGAAGATTGGCAACCGGCGCGGTCACATTGAGCAGGTGATCAGTCAACGAGAACAGGGTAATCATGCCGTAGAACCGTTCATCTTCGGTCACCGGCACCATCCGGATACGTTCCTGCTGCATCAGGTCCGTCGCATGCAGCAGGGGTTCATCCGTTCTCACCTGCCTCACCCCGTGGGTCATCAGATCATTTACCCGGACGTGAACATCTCCCAGGAAGCGGGGTGCCGTCAAGCCGGCGCGGTGCAGAACCCAGGCGGTCTGGGGATTGGGTGCCCCCAGCCGGCAGGGTACATACTGCCCACCTCTGGAAATCCGGTTCTTCAAATCCGCGTAAGCGATGGCCGAGCAGATCGAATCGGTATCCGGATTCCGGTGCCCAACAACATATATCGTCTCACTCATAGCAGTCTCCAACTGGTATGTTTGGCCCAATTGTAACCAATGAAATGGAACCTGTCAGCAATCCCCCGTATATAAAAAAAAGCGGGGCCCGAAGGCCCCGCCGTATTGGTCGTTCAGCAGACTGTGCCAATCAGACCCAGCCCCGGAGCTTCATCGCTTCCGCAACGCGGCCGATGGCCACAACGTAGGCACCGGTACGATTATCCACGTTGTATTTCTGGGACGTTTCCACAACAGACCAGAATGCGTTCTTCATGATGTGTTCCAGGCGCTGGTGAATTTCTTCAACCGGCCAGAACAGGTTGGTGTTGCCCTGCACCTGTTCAAAGTAGGATACGGTCACGCCACCGGCGTTGCACAGGAAATCGGGAATCACGAACTGACCGTTTTCGAACAGCGCTTTGTCCGCTTCCGGCGTTGTCGGACCGTTTGCACATTCGGCAATCAGTTTCGCTTTCACATTCTTCACGTTCTTTTCGGTGATCTGACCTTCCAGCGCGGCCGGAACCAGGATATCCACATCCAGTTCCAGTACCTTCTCCGCCGGCGTCAGTTCTTCACAATCGAATACACTGTTGAAACCGGCCAGGGTGCCATTGTCTGCAACATAGTCGATTGCTTTTTCCACGTCGATACCGCCCGCATTGTAGAATGCGCCGCCAACGTCGGAAATACCCACGATTTTACAGCCGTCTGCTGCCAGCAGTGTCGCGGCGTGTCCGCCGGCGTTACCGAATCCCTGGATGGCAACCGTCGCGCCTTCCAGGTTCAGGTTCAGGTGCTTGGCTGCTTCCCGAACGGTGTACAGCATACCGCGCGCGGTCGCATCACCACGGCCTTCAGAACCGCCGATGGGAATCGGTTTCCCGGTGATCACGCCAGGTGCATAGTACCCACGGATCTTGGCATATTCATCTGCCATCCACGCCATGATCTGGGGATTGGTGTACACGTCCGGAGCCGGAACGTCCACTTCCGGACCGATGGAACGGCCGACACCCTGGATATAACCACGGGACAGCTTTTCCAGTTCAGCCATGGACATTTCCTTGGGATCACAGACAACACCACCCTTACCACCGCCCAGCGGGATGTTGACTACAGCACACTTCCAGGTCATCCATGCTGCGAGTGCACGTACGGTATCAATTGTTTCGCCGGGATGGAAACGAAGTCCACCCTTGCAGGGGCCACGGGAATCATTGTATTGTACACGGAAACCTTTGAATACTTTCAGTTTCCCATCATCCATTCGCACGGGAATCGACACGTGGTATTCACGCATCGGTTCTCTCAGGATGGCGTGGATGTCATCATCCAGGTTCATCAGTTCAGCTGCGGAGTCCAGCTGGGCCTGCGCCATCTTGAAAGGGTTCAGAGTTTCAGCCATTTGGAAATTCCTCCTGGAAAAAAGTAGGCGCCGTTCTCACGGCGCCTACATTATAGATCAATAAAAAAACTTGAAAAGGGAAAAGTGAAAAAGATTAGAAATTCAGCTTCACATCCTCCACGTCAATCATGGTGTGATCCTTAAGTTCTTGATACAGTGCGATTACGCCACCAAATTCCCCGATAACTTTTCCTGTACTTTTGTAAGTATACGGATGGGTGGGCGCATATCCGCCCGATCCTTCCCTGGGCTCCGGATCTTCCACGATTTCCGATTCGAAACCATCCAGAAAAACGCCATCCGGCAATTCATGATCCATGCGCTTATGAAAACGCTCGGCATCTTCTTTGTTGAACAACCGTGCCGAGAACGTAAATGATGCGGATTCAATCTCCTTTTGTGACTTGATCTCGATGCCCAGCTTTTCGTGGTTGTTCTCAACCGCTTTCTGGAAACGGTCCGCAAAGGATTTTTCCAGGCAGAGGTGAACCAGGTTCTCAAACCCCAGCCATTCCTTCAGACCGTCTGCCAGGGTTTCCACCCGGATCCCGGTCCGCTTGCTGAAAAAATAAGCAGGTTTCTTACCCGCCCCATCCATCAAACCCAGCAAAAAGCCCTTGGCCAGGATAAACGGTGCCGCGATAACCAGCTCCACGTAGTGCTTTTCCATTGATACCTCCATCACCAACCGGTATGGCAACCGGTGTTACATGTACATCCCGCCAGTCACGTTCATGACTTCACCCGTCACATATCCGGACAGGTCGGATGCCAGGAACAACACGGCACCCGCAATATCATCCGGTGTCCCGAAACGGCCCAGTGCAATCGAACCGGACATGCCCGCCTTCACATCATCAGGCAGATCCGCTGTCATATCCGTTTCAATGAAACCCGGAGCCACCGCATTCACCGTAATGTTCCGGGAACCCAGCTCCCGGGCCAGTGACTTGGTGAACCCGATGATGCCCGCCTTGGCGGCTGCATAGTTGCTCTGCCCGGCGTTTCCCATCATCCCGATCACCGAGGTCACGTTGATGATTCGTCCCCACTTCTGTTTCATCATGGGTCGAACCACTTCCCGGCACGTTGCAAAAAGAGAACGCAAATTCACATCCAGTACCTGCTGCACGTCATCATCCTTCATCCGCATCAGCAGATTGTCCCGGGTAATGCCGGCGTTATTTACAAGGATATCAACACGACCCTTCTCCGCCACGATTTTCTTGAAACCGGCCCGGATGGAATCCAGGTCACCGATATCCATGGAAACCACCATGGCACCGCCCAGTTCGCCGGAGACCGCTTCCAGTGCATCCATACTCCTGGCAGCCAGCACCACGTCCGCGCCAGCTTCATGCAGGCGTTTGGCAATCCCTTTGCCGATACCCCGGGAGGCACCGGTTACCACAGCTATCTTTCCATTCAAGTCAAGCATCGGAACCCTCCCGTACACGCTGAATGAAATTCTCCAGGGTCGTCACGTCCCCGATGTTCTCCACAACCGCTTCCCGGTGGATTTTCCGAACCAGACCGCTGAGCACGCGGCCGGCCCCGATTTCCACGAACCGGGTGATCCCATCCGCTACCATCTGCTGGATCAGTTCTTCCCATCGCACCGGATGGGTAATCTGTTCCTTGAGCCTTTCCTTGATTTCATCCGGGTCGTCCAGCCTGCCCGCCGTCACGTTGCTGTAGAAATTGCAGGACGGTTTGTCAAACGTCACCGCGTCAATTTCAGGAGACAGTCGATCCCGTGCGGACTGCATCAGGGAACAATGGAAAGGGGCGCTGACCGGCAGCATTACCACGCGCCGTGCACCGGCATCTTTCAATGCGTCAACAGCGGGTTCCACCGCAGCTGCATGGCCGGCTATCACAATCTGTCCCGGACAGTTGAGATTGGCCACGGACAATACCTGGTCTTCGCTTTTAACTGCGGTCAGCACCTGCTCAACCGCCGCCTGATCCAGACCCATCACCGCGGCCATGGCCCCCACACCCACCGGAACGGAATCCTGCATGTAAGCACCCCGGTTGCGAACCAGTTTCACCGCGTCTTCAAACTCAACGACACCGGCCGATACCAGCGCGGAATATTCACCCAGGGAATGACCCGCACAGGCTTCCGGTTCAATATTCTCCGCTTCCAACAGCTTCCACAGGGCGGTGCTCACCGTCAGCAACGCGGGCTGGGTATTGGTGGTCAGTTTCAATTCTTCTTCCGGTCCATGAAAACAGATCCGGGAAAGGGGTGCGTCCAGGGTCACATCCGCCAGTTGAAATACATTCCCCGCCAGTTCAAACCGGTCACACAGATCCATCCCCATCCCGGCATACTGGGAACCCTGGCCCGGGAACAGGAACGCGGTATTGGACAATGTTGTCATATTTATCGTCTCCTCCAGATGAACCATGTCCACCCATTTTATTACAGTGGATCAGCCGCATTGTAACACGTGGCACGCTACCCCTAAAATGAAAGAATCCACAGTTCTCTCTTGTCTCGCAACGGGGAGTCCACTATAATACCCTTCGCTTGCGCGCCCGTAGCTCAGCTGGATAGAGCGTTGGCCTCCGGAGCCAAAGGTCACAGGTTCGAATCCTGTCGGGCGTGCCATTCTTTTCTAT
>CAZDKZ010000049.1:0-1868 GCA_964506215.1 uncultured Holophagae bacterium | reverse complement strand
CACAGGTTCGAATCCTACCCATCATCCGCACCATTCTTTTACGGTTCCCTTGCAAAATTCCATCTATTGTGTTATATTATATTTACATACGTCATCGGGCAGAATTCCTATTGAAGCGAATTTCAATTTTCTGCTTATTGTGTTGTGCGATCACAACACTGCCATCTGATTGACACACAAAAACATACTCACTCGACGCAACTATTGGAGGGCATCATGGTCGAAAAAATCAGACGCGAGCAGCGTGTCGCTACCATGCCCAAGCTGGCCCGGCTGGACAAAGTAGCGATTGGTGTGCGATCCAGAACGATACTCAGACAACTGCTCAACGAAAATCCGAAACTCCATGACATACTCACCGAAGCCGACAAACCGGGAACCCTGCTGGAACAGATCCGCAACTGGATGATGGAACACATCCGCCACCGGCCGGACGCACTGGCTTACTACCGCAGGACCGCCACCGGCCGTGACGCATACAAGAAACTGAACTGGCAGGATTTTGCCACCATTCGGATACTGGATTATGTGGACCACGCGGGCCGGGAATTTGAAGACCCCAACCTGTGGGGTGGCGCAACAGTCAGCAACCCGTTCCGGGTACTGTGGCTGGCGTTCCATACCGGTTGCGGGGGCGGAAAAGAGGCGTTCTTTGAAGACATGCTCCAGCTGTTCCGCCAGTTCAAGGGGGAACTGCATCCCCATCAACCGGATCGGGAGCAGATGCGGCAATGGATGGCACGGCACCCGTCCGGCCTGGATCCCGACATTATCGCCATGCGCAACCGGAACCGGGACCGCATCCTGAACATTATCGTAGACCGGATGGACCGGGGAGAGCTGAGAAGTGAACGATACCGGCTGGATCCGGGACTGAGTCATCAACAGAAGCTGGATATCGCAAGAAAATGGTGGGATGACCGGATTTTTCACCTGCGGTTCGCTGTACGGGACCCGGACACCCTCAATGCCATGCTGGACTTCTCCATGAGCCCGGAAACCATGAAGGTCCTGTATGACGCCAGGGACGCCGGAATTCCGTTCTTTGTAAATCCATATTACCTGTCCCTGCTCAACGTTCACGAACCGGATTTCGCCGTAGGCGCCGACCTGGCGATCCGGGACTACATCATCTACAGCCGGGAACTGGTGGAAGAGTTCGGCGAAATTGTTGCCTGGGAAAAGGAAGACATCGTTGAACCGGGCAAACCCAACGCCGCCGGATGGATTCTGCCGTCCTCCCACAGTGTGCACCGCCGCTACCCGGAAGTGGCCATCCTGATACCGGAAACAGTGGGACGGGCCTGTGGGGGGCTGTGCACCTCCTGCCAACGCATGTATGATTTCCAGCGGGGACACCTGAATTTTGACCTGGACAAGCTGCGGCCCAATGAAACCTGGCCGGAACGGCTGTTGCGTTACATGCACTATTTTGAACAGGACGCCCAGCTTCGGGACATCCTGATCACCGGCGGGGACGCCTTCATGAACACCGATGCATCTTTGAAACGGGTACTGCAGGCCGTATACCAGATGGCCGTCCGCAAACGTGAAGCCAACAGGAAACGGCCGGACGGCGAGAAATATGCCGAGATCCAGCGGGTCCGGTTGGGTACCCGGTTACCGGTGTACCTGCCCCAACGGATCACCCCGGAACTGGTCCAGGTACTGGCCGATTTCAAAACCCGGGCCCGTGAAGTGGGTATCCGCCAGTTCGTGGTCCAGACCCACGTGGAAACCGCCATGGAAGTGACCCCGGAAGCCGCAAAGGCCATTCACATGCTCACCGAGGCAGGCTGGACGGTCACCAACCAGATGGTGTTTACGGCGGCTGCGTCCCGACGGGGACACGCGGCCAAACTGCGAAA
>CAZDKZ010000048.1:9740-18615 GCA_964506215.1 uncultured Holophagae bacterium | reverse complement strand
TAGTTGGGCAGGTGGAATACATGGGGAATACCGATAAAGCCACCCACAGCGGCCAGTACTGCCAGGATGATCAGCGGAACGGTCATCACACGGGGCGATTCATGGAGCGCTTCCGCTTCCTTTTCGTCTCCCTTGAACTCACCGAAGAACGTGAGATAGACCAGGCGGAACATGTAGAACGCTGTCAGCAGCGCAGCGACAGCCCCCACGATCCACAACGCCCGGTGCCCGGAAGCGAATGTCTTCCAGAGAATTTCATCCTTGGAGAAGAACCCGGCGAACGGCGGGAACCCGGCAATGGCAATGGTACCCACCAGGAATGTCCAGAATGTTGCCGGCATATACTTCCGAAGACCGCCCATGTTCCGGATATCCTGCGCGTCCTTGTCATGGATACCCGCATGATGATGGGCATGGTGCATGGCATGGATCACCGAACCGGAACCCAGGAACAACAGCGCCTTGAAAAAAGCGTGGGTCAATACGTGGAAGAAACCGGCCACGAATGCACCGACCCCAAGGGCCAGGAACATGTATCCCAGCTGGGAAACGGTGGAATAGGCCAGCACCTTCTTGATGTCATTCTGTACCGTTCCGATGGTGGCCGCGAACAATGCGGTCAGGCCGCCCACCCATGCGATGATGATCAGCGTCTGGGGGGTTAACTGGAACAGAAAATTCAACCGGACAATCATGTAAATACCCGAGGTGACCATGGTGGCCGCGTGGATCAACGCAGAAACCGGTGTCGGACCGGCCATGGCATCGGGCAGCCACACATACAGGGGGATCTGGGCCGACTTGCCGGTTGCACCCACAAACAGCAACAGGGTCGCAATACTGATCAGGCCGAATGTCAGTTCCGGCTTCAGACCCCCATCCAGCACCGCCTGTTTCAACTCGGGGAACTGGAGCGTATCAAATAGATAGAAAATCAGGAACATGCCCAGCAGGAAGCCGAAGTCCCCGATCCGGTTCACTACGAATGCTTTCTTCCCGGCATCGGATGCCACTTCCGTGGTGTAGTAGTAGCCGATCAGCAGGTAGGAGCAGAGTCCCACCCCTTCCCAGCCCACGAACATCAGGGCCAGGTTATCCGCAAGCACCAGCGTCAGCATGGCAAACATGAACAGGTTCAGGTAAGAAAAGTATCGGCCATACCCTTCATCATCCGCCATGTATCCCACAGAATAAACATGGATCAGGAAGCCCACCCCCGCCACCATCAGGGTCATGGTGCCGGAGAGCTTGTCAAACAGGAACGCAAAATTCACATGGAAATCGCCCACATGCAGCCAGGTAAAGACCACGTTCCGGATCCCGGCTTCACCGAATTCCGGTGTCTGCCACATGATCCAATACAGGACACAGGCAAGAACAAACGAGCCGAACACCGTCAGGTTGCCCACCAGCGTGACCAGCCGTTTGGGCATCTTTGCGCCGAACAGGCCATTGATGATGAATCCAATAAGGGGCAATACGGGAATTAACCAGATATAGTCTGTCATACCATCACCCCTTCAGTATCCGCATTTCATCCACCTGGATGGTTTCCTGCAACTTGAAGTATGCCACCACCAGGGCCAGGCCCACGGCCGCTTCCGCGGCAGCCACGGCAAAGATAAAAAACACCATGATCTGGCCATCCACATGTCCCAGGTATCGGGAAAAGGCGACAAACGTCAGGTTCACGGCGTTCAGCACAATTTCAATACTCATGAAAATGGTAATCACGTTGCGCCGGATCAGAATCCCGATGATACCGATGGTGAACAGCGCAGCGCTTACGGTCAGGTAATAACTTAACGGTATCATGGTCACACCCGCTTCTTGGACAGGAACACTGCTGCCACGATGGCTGAAAGCAGCAATAGCGAAATCAGTTCAAACGGGATGAAATACCGGCTGAACAAGAGATCCGCAATCTGTTCCACATTATTTTCCATGCCACCGATCGGTGACTGCTCAACAGCCTTTGCAACGACCTGGCTGGTTGAAAGGGCCCAGTAAATACCGGATCCCACCACCAGCGATGCCAGGATTGATACCACCGTCACAAACCGGGACCGGTGGGACGGTGCTTCCCTGTGTTCGTTCAACAGCATAATCACAAACAGGATCAGCACAATGATTGCCCCGGAGTAGACCACCAGCTGCATGGCTGCAATGAAGGGCGCCGACAGCGTCACGTACAGGCCGGCCACCGCCACAAACGACAGCAGCAGGAACAACCCGCTGGTAATCGGACGCTCACTGGTGATAACCATGATGGCGGAAAAAACCGCCACAAAACTCAATACCCAGAATGTTATCGCCATACGCCCCCCCTCAGTCCTGCTTCTTCCGGGGAACCTTCACCAGGTCCTCCATGGTAATCAGCCCATCTTCACGGGTGTAGTGGGTGATTTCATATTCATTGGTCAGAATAATGGCATCCTTGGGACATGCTTCTTCACAATAGCCGCAGAAAATGCACCGGTGCAGGTCAATGATGAACTGCTTTGGCCGCTTTTCCACCGGATGGTATGCATCCAGGTCTTCAATTTCTTCGGCTTCAATGAAGATGGCATCCGCCGGACAGGCGGTGGCACAGCAATAACAGGCCACGCACCTGATGGACCCGTCTTCATGAAGATTCAACCGGTGGAGTCCCCGGTACCACTCTGGAATGTCCTTCTTCTTTTCCGGAAATTCCACCGTGTACCGGTTGGCCGGCCGTGTAAACAGGGTCTTGAAGAAATGTCCGATGGTAATGAACATGCCCTTGACCACTGCGGGCAGGTAGAGCTTGTCCCAGAACGTGAGCTTGACATCTTTTCTCATTGTGCGCTCCCGTATGCCATGGTAACGGCGATGAGTAACATGTTCAGCAATGCCAGCGGAATCATGACCTTCCAGCCCAGTTTCATCAACTGGTCATACCGGAACCGCGGCAGTGTCCATCGAACCCAGACGAATATCCAGAGAATCAGAAAGACCTTTGCCAGGAAAGCCAGGATGGAACCCCACACCCACTGGTCCAGCCAGGGGAAATGCCAGCCACCCAGGTACAGCGTGACAAACAGACCCGCTGCGGTAATCATGTTGGCATATTCCGCCAGTGCGAACATGGAGAACTTCATACTCATGTATTCGGTGTGATAGCCGATAATTTCGGACTCGCCTTCCGCAAAATCGAACGGCAGGCGGTTGGTTTCCGCAAACATGGCCACGAAGAATACCAGTGCGCCGATGAACTGGGGAACGATGTTCCACATACCCGACTGGCTGGCAACGATCTGGTCCATGCGCAGCGAACCGGCGGACAGGACCACACCCACCACGGCCAGGGTCATGGCCAGCTCGTAGGAAATCACCTGTGCCGAAGCACGCATGCCGCCCAGGATGGACCACTTGTTGTTGGATGCCCACGCACCGACAATAATGCCGTACACACCCATGGAGGCCAGTGCAAAAATGTACAGCACACCGATGTTGGTGGCCGGCGGCAGTACGCTGAGATGATACGCCACGCCCTCCACGTCAAACGGACGGCCGAACGGGACAGCGGCAAACGTCAGGGTTGCGGGAATAAATGCCATGATTGGTGCCAGTATGTACAGAACCCTGTCAACGTGGTACGGAATCACGTCCTCTTTGAAGAAGAACTTGATGCCGTCTGCCACAGGCTGGGTCAGTCCCATGATCCGGAACTTGCCGAACAGGGCTACCCGGTTGGGCCCCACGCGGTCCTGGATGAAGGCAGCACCCCGGCGCTCCACCCAGGTGCCAACGGCCACCAGGGTGATCACGCCAACAAAGACGCCAACAACCTTTACCCACATGAATACGTCTGGTTGCAGGAGAGTTTCCATCATAGTTCCAGCCCCTCCTCACCCAGTATGCGATAGTTCAATTTCATATTCAGCTTGTCCTGTCCGAACTGTTTCAACACATCTTCCGGTCCCGCAAACGAATCCCCCAGGAACCACTCCCACAGCGGCTTCACCGCCTCGGGATATCCCAACCCGCGCCGGGATCGCTGGAGCCTTCGGTTCACATTGAGATAACATCCATCCTCTTCGACAAACAACGGGGCCGGCAGCACAATATCCGCCTCTTCACCCAGTTCGGAAAGCGCCGGTTCAAATACAATTCCGGTGGCTGCCCGCTTCAACAGGGTGAGAATCTTGACTACGCTGTTGTCCCGAATCGCACCCACATTGTGCAGCACCAGTACCAGGTCATTGTCCAGTTCCTCGGCATCGGTCACCTTGGGCACATTCAGGAATTTCAACAGATCATAGTTGGGTGATTTTACCTTCTCAATGAATAGCGACGGTTCCGGCAGATCACGACGGACAGAGGTGGCCCGGTAAACCTTGAAGCCCTTCTTTTCCGCCAGTATCATGGCCGCATAGTTTTCTTCCAGCGAGCACAACGGGGACAGCACAACCGCACCCTTCTGGGCACTGTCTACCGCAGCCGCCAACCGGGTCATCAGCGCGCCCTGGTCCACCGTATCCTCGCCGGACACCAGCGGGCGCAACAACCGTCTTTCGCCCAGGTTGTAGTCCTTGTAACTGCCCCGGCCTTCATCACAGATGAAATAGCGTCCCATTGCATAATTGGGATGACTGATAAACCGGACAACCGGACCCAGGTTTGGATCCATGGGTGTCGGCTCCTTGTGCAAATCCATCATGATATTACAGCCGGCAGCACACCCCTGGCAGATGCCCCTGGCCTTCTGCGTAAACCAGACCCGCTTTTTGAACCGGTGTTCGTTAAGACCCAGAGCGCCCACCGGGCAGAGGTCCGAAATATTACCGGCAAACGGGTTGTTGTCCAGTGCTTCCGGATCGATGCAGGCAATCGAAGAATGAGATCCCCGATCCACGGTGGTCAATTCGCCGGTTCCGGTAACTTCTTCCAGGAACCGGACACAGCGCGTGCACAACACGCAACGGTTGTCATTCTTGTAAATCTTTTCGGATATCTTCTCGACCTTGTGACGTTCCTTGGGGAAGATGCTTCGACGCTGAGAAACCCCGTGGTCAAAATTGTAATCCTGGAGATCGCATTCCCCGGACTTGTCACAGATGGGACAATCCACCGGATGATCCAGGAGAATGAACTCCAGCACACCGGCCCTGGCTTCTTTCACCACATCGGAATCGGTAAACACTTCCATGTCATCCTGAACCACAGTGGAACAGGCGGTCATCAGTTTGGGCATCCCTTTCACTTCCACCAGGCACATCCGGCAATTGCCCGCGATGGACAATCCCGGGTGATAACAGAAATGGGGAATGTGGATGTCCAGATCACGGGCCACTTCCAGGATGGTGCGTCCCGCCTCGACTTCATGTTCCACGTTATTGATCTTGATTTTTACCATGCCAGTCACCCGTATATCCGTATCTTGTCTTCAACCATGCATCGGCCGTTGGCAATGTGATAGTCAAATTCATCCCGGAACCGGTCCAGGGCACCCTTGACACACAACACAGCAGCGTCCCCCAGGGGACAGATGGTGCGGCCCATGATCTTTTCGCAAATGTCATAAAGCAGCTCGATGTCCCCTTCCTTGCCCTGGCCGGCTTCAATATTTTTCAGAATACTGGCCATCCAGGGGGTCCCTTCCCGGCAGGGGGTACACTGTCCGCAGGATTCGTGGGCATAGAAATCAGCCAGCTTGGCGAATGCTTCCACGATACAGGTGTCCTCGTGCATCACCACGATGCCGCCCGAACCCAGCATGGAATCCACTTCCTTGAGGGAATCAAAATCCATGGCGACGTCCAGTTGATCGGCACCCAGTACCGGCGCAGAAGATCCGCCGGGGATAATGGCCTTCACCTTCTTCCCATCCAGGATGCCGCCTGCGTGTTCATAGATAATTTCGCGCAGTGATGTGCCCATGGGCAGCTCATAGTTGCCGGGCTTGTTTACATGACCGCTGACAGAGAAAATCTTGGTTCCGTTGTTCCGTTCGGGTCCGATTGTGAGAAACCAGTCTGCTCCGCGTCGAATGATATCCGGCACACAGGCAATCGTCTCCACATTGTTCACGGTGGTCGGCTTCCCGAATACCCCATACTGCGCCGGGAACGGCGGTTTCAGCCGGGGCTGTCCGGAATATCCTTCCAGTGACTGGATCAAGCCGGTTTCTTCCCCGCAGATGTAGGCACCGGCGCCCAGGTGAATATGAAGATCAAAGTCAACACCGCTGCCCTTGATGTCGGTACCCAGCAGGCCGGCAGCATAGGCCTCATCAATGGCCTTCTGCATGATGTCGGCTACGAATTTGAATTCACCCCGGATATAGATATATCCGACGGTCGCATCGATGGCATAGCCGCCGATGACCATGCCCTCGATCAACTGGTGTGGATTCTCGGACATGATATACCGGTCCTTGAACGTGCCCGGTTCCCCTTCATCCGCATTGCAGACGAAATATTTCTGGCCTTCCCCCTTGGGCATGAAGCTCCATTTAAGCCCGCAGGGGAAACCGGCACCACCGCGACCACGAAGGTTGGACTTTTTTACCTCTTCAATGATGGTGTCACGCTCCATTTTCAGCGCCTTTTCCATCCCTTCATAGCCGCCCAGCTTCTGATAATTGGCAAGCTGGCGGACATCCGGATCGATCAGGTGCTTGAACAGTACATATTCAGACATCGATCTCTCCTTTCCGCAAACCCCGGAGTACCTCATCCAGGCGGCCGATGGTCAGGTTCTCGAAGAACGTATCGTTCACCTGCATCATGGGCGCCGTGCCGCAGGAGCCCAGGCATTCCACTTCGGTCAGTGTGAACAGCCCGTCTTCCGTGGTTTCGCCCGGCTTGATGCCCAGGACATCATGCAGGTGCTCCACCAGCGTCCGTGCACCCAGCAGGGAACAGGCAATATTGGTGCAGACCTGGATATGGTATTTGCCCACAGGCTTCTTGTTATACATGGTATAGAACGTGGCTACGTTCAGCACATGGGAACGGCTCAATGCCAGTTCCGATGAAACGAGATCGATCACCTCGGGGGAAACGTAGCCGAACTTCCGCTGTGCAAAGTGCAGTGCAGGCAGTGTCGCAGCCCGTCCGTCCGGATACTTTGCCCGGATGGCGGCCAGCTCCTGCTTGTCCTGTTCTGTAAATGAAATCGCCATGTCCCCCCCTATCGGTCCAGTTCGCCCGCAATGATATTGAGACTGCCCAGGATCGCGACAGCATCGGCAATCATGTGTCCCTTCACCTGCTCGTCGAATGAAGAGAAGATCGGGAAGCACGGGGGGCGCACGCGGATCCGGTACGGCCGGTTTTCCCCATCCGAAACGATGTAGAACCCCAACTCACCATTGGCCCCTTCCGTCGCGCTGTAAATCTCCCCCTTGGGCGGCGTCAATCCGTGCATGATCAGCTTCATGTGGGAAATCAATCCCTCAATTGTATTGTAAACTTCTTCCTTGGGCGGCAGCGCCACACGGTGATCGTCCACCATGATGGGACCTTCCGGTATATTATCCATGGCCTGATGGAGAATGCGAACCGACTGGCGCATTTCTTCAACCCGAACCAGGTACCGGTCATACACATCACCCCGGGTGCCTACCGGCACCTCAAATTCATACTGCTCATAGCCCAGGTAGGGCATATCCTTCCGAAGGTCCCACTGCAGTCCCGCTGCCCGGAGACACGGACCGGTGTATCCATACTGGATGGAATCTTCCAACGAGAAGTCCCCGACACCGCGGGTACGGTCATAGAAGATCCGGTTACGCGTCAGCAGTTTCTCCAGTTCGTCCACGGCTGCGGGGAACGTGTCCAGGAACTGGCGGATCATGGTGATGGTCTCATCATCCAGATCCCGGCTTACGCCACCCACACGTGTGTATGAAGTGGTCAGCCGCGCACCGCTCATCCGGCTGAAAATGTCATAAATCAATTCTCTGAATTTGAATATATAGAGGAAAGCTGTAAAGGCACCGACATCAACTGCATTGATACCGACGCAGACAATATGGTCCGCAATGCGCCCCAGTTCACAGGCAATCACTTCCAGAACCTGCGCACGGGGCGGCGGTTCAACACCCAGCAGCTTTTCAACCGCATGGGTATAGCCCACGTTGTTGTTGATGGATGAGGTATAGTTCATCCTGTCGGTAAACGGCAGAAATTTCTCATAGGTCCGGTTTTCACCAAGTTTCTCCACACCCCGGTGAAGGTAACCGATCTTTGTCTCACTGCCGACGATGGTTTCCCCGTCCAGTTCCAGAATAATGTGGAGCGTGCCATGGGTGACCGGGTGTGAGGGTCCCATGTTGACCTTCATTCGGTCCGTACGAATGTCCAGTTCTTTCTTAATATTAGTCATAGCAGTGCAGATTATCTCCTTCCAGCGGGAAGTCCTTCCGCAGTGGGTGTCCCTTATGGTTCTCCCACATCAGAATCCGCTGCAGGTTCGGATGATTGCGGAACCGCACGCCGAACATGTCAAATACCTCTCGCTCCAGCCAGTTTGCCGTCTTGAATACACCTGAAACGGTATCCACTTCGGGATCACCCGCCTCTGAAGACAGGGGGACCTTTACCAGCAGTCGGAGCTTGGGCTCCATGGCCAGCAGATTGTAGATAACGTGGAAGTCCATTTCCTGTTCCGGATAATGTACGGCGGTCACATCAATCAGCATGGAGAAACCGTTGTCCCGCAACAGTTCCAGCATTTCAACAATGCGCTCCGGTTGATGCAGCACCACCAGCGCATCCGCGCGGACACCCCGGGAACAGGAGATGGCGTCATCGAAGTATTTCGTCAGCAGGCTCGTAATCTGATCCATGCTCCATCCTCTCCAATGCTTCATAGAACTCATCAATGCGCCGTTTCCGATCAATCA
>CAZDKZ010000048.1:0-9640 GCA_964506215.1 uncultured Holophagae bacterium | reverse complement strand
CCGAACGGCATGGGCCACAGGGAATATTTCCGCGCCCAGTTCACCACCTTGCTGAGTTGTGTTGTGAGAATTGTGTTACCCAGAGCTGTTTCTATTCCCATTCCAGCGCTCCTTTCCACCAGATGTAGAGGTATCCCACCAGCAACACCAGCACAAACGCCACCATCTCGATCAGGATGAAGCTTCCGGTTGAGATATATTTCTTGTACACCACTGCCCAGGGATACATGAACGCGATTTCAATATCAAACAGGATGAACAGCATGGCAATGACAAAATACTTCACCGAGTATCGCTGCCGGGCGTTTTCCTGCTGGAGCGGCGCACCGCATTCATACACCTCCAGCTTTGACTTCTCCTTCCGCTTGGGTCCAAGCAAAGCGGAGAATCCGAGCATAATAAAAGCTGTCAGGGCTGAAAGCCCCAACAGCAATAAAATCGGCTGAAAAGACAGAACTTCACTAGTCACAGACGAAGTCCTCCTTTATTTCAATGGTCCGTAATTCTTTTCGTACTCGGCTATCGTATCCGCCAGCTGCTTCTTATCTCTTTCATAACCACCCGGATAGATGCCTTGCTTACGCTTGACTTCTTCCGCTTCACGGATACGCACACGCAATTCCGCAATCAACTCTCTCAACTTCCGTTTATTGGCCAGATCCGTCTCCAGGTTCTGCTGATCAATCTGGATGTTCTTGTCCAACGTAGCCGCGATCTGATTTGCTTCGGCCAGTTTTGAACGGATTCCCGAATTGCTGCTGTGTTTTCTGCGGCCTTCCTCCAGTGTAGCAATGGCCTCTCTCATCTTCGCGAGTTTTGCCTGCTGACTGGATTCAGCATTTGCCAGTGCCATCTGAGCTGTTCCAATGTAGGTATAAATCACCGGCTCGTTGGACATCCGGTTTTTCACCCGCTGGAGAATGGGCAGTGCTTCGGCGAACTGCTTGTTGCCCAGAAATGCAGAACCCAGACCAAACAACACATCCTTGTCGTTTCCATTGCTGTTGCTCAGGTTTTCAAATACGCTGATGGCCGAAGAATATTCCTTGGCACCCAGGTGTGCGTTACCCAGGTTGATCTTCAACGCCTTGTCGTTCCGGAATTGCTTCAGACCCTTTTCACACCAGTCGGTTGTCTTCTGGTACAGGGCGTTCTTGTCACTGCCGCGCAACTCACGGGCCCGATTCATGCAGACATCCGTCAGCAACTCGAATCCCACCTTGTTCTGGGGGTTCAATGTCAATGACTTTTCCAGGTTTTTGATGGCTGAATCATAGTTGTTGTTCTTCACATAGGCCAGTCCCAACTGATAGTATGCAGCAGCATCATTTTCATCCAGCGCGGTGGCCTTGATCAGGTCGTTCACCGCCTTGGAATGCTGGCCGCTCTTGTTCGCAGCAAAACCCTTGACATAGTAGAATTTTGCCTGGAGATCCGCCGGTGCCTGGGGAATGTACTTGTCCGCCATGGACATGGCGTCATTGTATTTTCCCTGTCCCACCAGGATCTGTGCTTCCAGCACCTTGATCTTGGCAATGTCCAGCACCTTGGTTTCGGACTGTTCCGTTGCTGTCTCCGCTTCCCGCAACCGCATCAATGCCGCATCATAATCCTTGAGCTGGAAATAGCATACGGCTGCCATGTAGGCCGGGAAATACCAATAGCTGCCGTAGATCTCGATATCCATCTCGAACTCACCCAGCGCGGCCTTCACATTGCCCTGTCGCAGTAACTCGACGCCGGCCTGATAATCAGCCTGTACGCCGGTTCCCATGAGCAACATGACCATGGCGATGATTGTCAGCTTCTTCACGTGCCACCTCACTTAACCATTATAGATAGATCAGGAATCTGCCTGTCCTTTCAGGATGGCTTTGAATCGGGCAGCGAGGACACGGGCATCCTCTTTTCCCTTGACGTTCATCCACTCCTGAAGCATGGCATTTGCCGCGTCAATCACGGCTTTCTTATCCTCGGGGTCCTTTTCCAGCAGCTGCAGGCCCTTTTCCACGGCACCTTCCATGCCACCGGTAATGCGTCCGCCACAGATCTCCATCGCCGATTCCTTCAACTTGATCAGCTTTTCCACCAGCGGGGGGAGTTCCACTTCCTGTGTCGTCTGCACCGGTGTCTTGGACAGGGCCACCATGTTGTGAATCAACAGCCCATACACCAGCTTGGAAACCGCAAATGGAGACCGGCTGCAGGTTACCGCGATGTCACGCAGGTTCCGGCTGCCGTCCACATAACGGAGAATTTCCCACTCGGTCGTATTCAACGTCTGCTCCCGAGGTTCATCTTCAACAATATAAGGAAAATAGGAGAGTGATGGTATCTTTCTCGCCAGTACACGCCATTCATCCAGACGCCTGGCGGATTCCATCAATAATCCGGTCAGGTTGCCTTCTACGTTTTCAGGATACTCGTTCTCAACCGGGACGACCCGAAAGGTGCCGTCAAACCAGATGGCAATCTCATACACAGCTTCATCCCCGGTCAGCTCGCCGACCCGGGCATACTTTACTTCGCCATCAATCAGCACGATCTTACCGGTCACCCCTTCATCGTTACGGAACTCCACCACCCCGGTCTCCTGTGACATGTTGGCCAACTGAAGAATGTCGGGCAGCTTTAATTCGCTGAGAGATCCCTGTAACTGCATGGAACAACCCCCGGAAAAAAACCTTGCCGGCCGAAGCCGGCAAGTGTGTTCATTATCTGCTCAGCTGGAACTGAACATTCAGCGTCATAATAACGTCAACCGGTTGTCCCCGCAGCTTGCCTGGCGTAAACCGAAGTTTCTTACAGGCACGAATGGCTGCTTCCGGGAATCCCAGTGAACGCAGGTTACCGCCGAGCACCTTTACGTTGCCGACGGTACCGTCCCGCTGGAGAATCACCTCCAGGATGACGAAGCCCTGCATCCCCGCCTTTTTCCCCAATTCGGGATAAATGACGTTGGACTGCAACTGGGCCAGGTCGTAGACCGGCCTTTCCAGGCCGGCGACCGAATCACGGACCGGACCGGTGGGAACGGGGGGACGGTCGGGGATACCAATGATATAGTCATCCACGTCCATATCCAGTTCCTGCTGGTCTTCGTTGGTTTCAATGGGCACAATGGGTTCCGGTTCATCCGGTGTCGGGTCAGGAACCGGTACCTTCTGGACCTTCTGCTGCAGCTGAACCTGCTGCAACGCCTGTTCGGGTGGCGGCCGCAGAATCACGCGCCGCATGATCCGTTCTTCCTTTTCGTCCTGAACGAATTCCTGGCCGCCCATATCGGGCATCTGCCACCAGATCAGGAAAATGTGAACCAGGATTGCGATAAATAACGCAATCTTATAGTTCTTTCGATCCTCTTCGAATTCCCACGCAAATTCGGCGGCGATACTCTGGTCAACCTGTGAAAGCGTGGCAGCGTTCTGTTTTGTCTCTGTCATCGTTACCCTCGCTTTCGATCAGTATCCCCACGCTTCGGCTTCCGCCTGCGTTGGAATGGTTATGGTCAAGTTGGGAATCTGCATCTCCTGGTTCAGCCGTTCTTCCAACTGCTTCAATACATCCATCACCTGTATCATGGATTCATACCGGGCTTCCGGGTCCACGTGAATGATAATGGGCTTTTTGTAGTTGCGGCTGACAATGGGGAAGAGATATTCTTCCAGCTCATATACCACGGAGATGGGTTTCGCACCTTTTCTGTCCACGTCAAAAGTATTGTCCGCGTTGACCTTGATGTAGACCGAATCTTCACGTTCCACCACATCCGTCTGTTCCTGGTCCTGCTGGGGAAGGATATGCTCAATCCCCTTGGTGGCGCTGATGACGGTGGTAAGCATGAAAAACACGATCAACAGGAACGCAATGTCGGCCATGGACGAAGTCGGAATTTCCGGATTTGTCTCTTTTTTCTGTAGTTTCATGGCTGCGCTCCCGTTAGTAAGCTTCTTCCCGGACCTTCAGGTCAGTCAACAACTGCAGGTTCTTGGTGCGCGCCTGGTGGAGCTGCTCCAGGACCCGATCGATGGTGTGCCACCGAACGTTCTTGTCTGCCTTCAGGACAATGGGCTGTTCCGGGTTTTTGGACATCAGGTCTACCGCGAAGGACAATACGTCGGACTCATCAATGGGGTGGCTGTCTTCTTTACCGTCAGACACCTTGATGTAACTGTCCTCCGTAATGACAACGAATGCCGATCCCTTGACCACCTCAGAACGAACGTCCGAGCGGGGCAGTGTCAGGACGGTCTTGTCTACCTGGAACACCGTGGTAATCATGAAAAACACGATGAGCAGGAAGGCAATATCCGCCATCGACGCCGTCGGGATGTAGGCATCAACTGTCTTTGTCTTCCGAATCTTCATAGGTAAAACCTTATGCCTTTACTGAGCGTTTTCAATTTCGCCGAACGTCTCCACAAGTACGTTTGAAGCGGATTCGATGTCCCGGATGAAGCCGCCGATGCGGGCGGTGAACATGTTGTAGAACAGCAGGGTCGGCGCAGCAACGATCAAACCACCCGCGGTGGTGATCAGTGCGGTCGAGATACCTTCTGCAACCTTCGCCGGGTCATTCAGTTTGGACATGGCGTCGAAGGACGCGATCATGCCGACAACGGTTCCGAGGAAGCCGAGCATCGGTGCCAGGTTGGATACGGAAGCCAGGATACCCAGGCCGCGTTCCAGACGGGCGATTTCATGCACAGCTGCGTTTTCCATTGCCTTTTCCACTTCTTCCTTGTTGCGGCCATACTTGAGCAGACCGGACTTCAGGATCGCGGAAATCGGTGAACGATAAGATTCGCAAATTTCGATTGCCTGTTTGATGTTCTTCTTCTTCAGAGCACTGCGGAGCTTGCCCAGCAGTTCGGACGTGTTGATCCGGGCCTTGTAATAGGTAATACCACGTTCAATCACAACTACCAGTGCGGCAATTGAGAACAGTGCCAGTACCCACATAATCCATCCGCCCTGATCCATGTATTTCATCAGCGTTCCAGTCATAGCATCCACGGGTTTGTACCTCCTGTGTTTTGTTGGATTAAAAATCTGGAATCAAAATTGGGAACACCACCTCGGGTATTCTGGTGTAAAACTGGTCCTCACCTCCTTACCCGGTTTCTTCACAAAAGCACGTAATTTTCTACCACAACCCCCATTCGCAATCAAGCCCTTTACTTCTTGGGCCAGGTCGTCGAGTAAACCTGTCCGTTCTCGTTGAACCAGACGGTCACAGCCTGCTGGAGTTCCGGTTCCTTGTAAATCCAGCCATATACCTTGCGGCCATACTTATCCTGCTTCTCTGTTTTCTGGCGGGGATAGCCGATCAGTTCCGTCACTTCTTCCATGTACATATTCCTTTTGACCTGATCGAATTCTTCCTTTGTCGTATCCTGCCAGTCTTCATACAGTGCTTTCTTTTCCTGAGCCGCTGGATTGTTGGGAGAAAAAGCCAGAACATTGTTGACGATTTCCAACGCCTTGGAATATTTACCCTGCATGACCCATTCTTGCGCATAATAGAGCTGGGCATCATCCATCATGGTGTTGGCTTCGGCATGGTTGGGATCCAGTGAAAGTACGGTCTGGAGTTGGCTGGACAGTTCATTCATGGCCGCGTCCCGGTCCTGCTTGGTTTCAGCCGCGTCAAACGTTGCTTTCAACTCTGCCACCTGGGTCATGGCCTGGGCAACAGCTTCCGCATCCACCTGGGTCGGCTGACCCTCTGCCTGATTCGCTTCATTCCCTTTATTACAAGCAAGCCATCCACTCACGCTCAAAATGAGAAACAGCACGATAAATGCCTTCCGCATAGAGCCCCCTCCTTATGTTTGTTACACAATTTCACTATATCAGAAAAGCCGCATCAGATGAACAGAATTTCAGGTCGCGACTCATCTTCATTACAGATGTTTCACATGAGGACATATAGTTTATTGGAATATGGTTGGGCCCCTGTATTCGGTATAGTACAATGTGCTCTGTAACTGTGAAGAGGAGGACTATGCACATGCCCATGAATACCAAAGCATCCATTGACGGCAATACGGCTGCGGCCCACGTTGCCCACGCAATGAATGAGGTGATCGCGATCTATCCGATTACACCTTCGTCTCCCATGGGGGAAATGGCAGACGCCCTGTCCGCCAAGGAAAAACCGAATATTTTCGGTCAAGTGCCCCGTGTTTACGAAATGCAATCGGAAGGTGGCGCCTCCGGTGCGGTACACGGATCCCTGGCTGCCGGCTGTATGACAACCACGTTCACGGCCTCACAGGGTCTACTGTTGATGATCCCCAACATGTACAAAATTGCGGGTGAACTGACACCCACCGTATTCCACGTTTCCGCGCGGACGGTGGCCACCCACGCGCTTTCCATCTTCGGTGACCATTCCGACGTCATGGCAACCCGTGAAACGGGATTCGGCCTGGTGGCGGCATCCAACCAGCTGGAAATTCAGGATCTGGCCTGTATTGCGCAGGGCACAACCCTGGAAGCCATGGTGCCCATGCTCAACTTCTTCGACGGGTTCCGGACCAGTCATGAAATCCGCCGGGTAGACATGCTGTCCGAAGATGTCATGCGCAAGATGGTGGAAATGAAATATATCCGTCGGATGCGGAAACGGGCACTGAACCCGGATTATCCCATTCTGAAGGGTACGGCCGAAAACCCGGACATCTTCTTTCAGAACCGGGAAGCGCAGAACCCGTACTATGACAACTTTGTCACCGTTTTTGACAAGTACTGCGAAAAGTTCGAAAGCCTGACCGGCCGCCGGTATCGTGCATTCGACTATGTGGGCGCCAAAGACGCCGACACTGTAGTTGTCATCATGGGTTCCGCCTGCGATACCGCGGAAGAAACCGTGATCAAACTCAATTCAATGGGCTACAAGGTCGGTGCCATCAAGGTCCGCCTGTATCGTCCGTTTGACCGGGAACGGTTCTTCCAGGCGCTGCCGGAAACCGCAAAGCGGATCGTGGTCATGGACCGCACCAAGGAACCGGGTGCCATCGGCGAACCCCTGTACCTGGACGTGGTCGCTGCAATCGACCAGCAGATCAAGGACGGCAAAATGCAGTGCGAAGATCGTCCGGTTGTGCTGGGCGGCATCTATGGCCTGTCCTCCAAGGAATTCACACCGGCCATGATGAAAGCCGTGTTCGATCACATGATCAACACCGCACCGGACAAGATGATTCACCGGTTCTCCGTGGGTATTGAAGACGATGTCACCTATCGGTCCCTGCCCTATGATGAATCATTTGACGCAGAGAGTTCTTCCGTTTACCGGGCCAAGTTCTACGGCCTGGGTTCCGACGGCACTGTTGGTGCCAACAAGAACTCCATCAAGATCATCGGTGACGTGGCCGGCAAAGAAGCCCAGGGCTACTTCGTGTATGACTCCAAGAAAGCGGGCGGCATCACTGTCAGCCATCTGCGTTTCTCGGATGATCAAATCCTGTCGCCCTACCTGATTACCCGTCCGGACTTCGTGGCCATCCACAAGAAGGAATACATCGGTGTTCTGGATGTGCTGCGGGGCATCAAGGAAGGCGGCACCGTGCTGGTGAACACAATCGAATCACCGGATAAGGTACTGGCCCGTTTCCCGAAGAAGGACGTGGAAACCATCATCAACAAGAAGTTGAAAGTCTACGTCATTGACGCGCACAAGCGCGCCTTCGAAATCGGACTGGGCGAACGGATCAACGTCATCATGCAGACAGCCTTCTTCAAACTCACCGGTATTCTCCCGGAAGATGTGTTTGTGAAAGCCATCGAAGATTCCATCCGGAAGACTTATGCCAAGAAGGGTGACAAGGTCGTCAACATGAACATCGAAGCCATGCAGGTCGGCCTAAACGAATACCAGGAAGTACCGGTTCCGGACACGGTCCAGGAATTTGCTGATTCCGTATGGAAACTGGAAGCCAATCCGGAAGACAAACCCATTGAACAGTTCCTGCAGAAGGTGGTTGCACCCATCATGCATTTTGATGGTGATACCATCCCGGTCAGTGAATTGCCGGCGGACGGCGTATTCCCCATCGGTACGACCCGCTATGAAAAACGCTCCATCGCGGTTCGTCTGCCCAAATGGATTCCGGACAACTGCATTCAGTGCGGCATGTGCGCATTTGCCTGCCCGCATGCGGTAATTGTCACAACGGTTGATCACAAGGATGAAATCGGATTGTCCGATGACAAGTATCCGACCTTGAAATTCAATTCCCCGGACAACAAGGAAGGCGACTGGCGCTTCCGGATCCAGGTTTCACCCGACGATTGCACCGGTTGCGGTGTCTGCTTCAACATCTGTCCGGGCAAGAAGGGTGTCAAGGCACTGGAAATGGTTCCCAAGGAAGAAATTCTGGAAGAATGGCGGGAAAGCTATGAAGAATATCTCAAGCACCCCTATTCTCCAGAACAGTTTGTCAATAACAAGGCAGTACGCAATGCCACCCTGGCCAAACCGCTGTTTGAATTCTCCGGGGCATGTCCCGGATGCGGTGAAACCCCGTATGTCAAACTGGCAACATTGCTTCAGGGTGACCGCATGATCCAGGCCAACGCCACAGGCTGCTCCTCCATTTACGGGGGAACCGCACCCACCATTCCGTTCTGCAAAAACGAACGGGGGGAAGGACCGGCATGGGCAAACTCCCTGTTTGAAGACAACGCGGAATACGGCCTCGGCATGCGCCTGGCGGTGGACCACCTGAACACGTTGGCTTTCCAGTTGAAGGATCAGGTGATGCAGAACGCCGGTGGCGATCTGAAACAGGCACTGGAAGAAATCGCTTCCCTTGATGAACAGCGGGCAGACCAGGCCGCGTTCAACCGTACCAACCTGGCAGTAGATAAACTGAAGGACCTGCTGAAAGATGCAAAGGAAGGCACACCGGAAGGCGAGCTGAAGGAAAACCTGAGCTACCTGAAGTACAAGGCTGTCTGGATCGTTGGTGGTGACGGTTGGGCCTATGATATCGGTTACGGCGGCCTGGATCATACCATCGCATCCGGCCTGGACGTAAACCTCCTGGTTCTGGACACCGAAGTATACTCCAATACCGGTGGTCAGCGCTCCAAAGCCACCCCGCTGGGCGGCGTCGCCAAGTTTGCCGCACGGGGTAAGGAAACCCTGAAGAAGGAACTGGGACTGATGGCGATGACCTACGGCAACGTATACGTTGCTTCGGTCAACTTCGGTGCCAATATCAACCAGACCCTTCGGGCCATGCGGGAAGCCGCTGCCTACGCAGGTCCGTCCCTGATCATTGCCTACTCCAACTGTATTGAGCATGGCATCAACATGGAAAAGGGACCGGAACATGCCAAACTTTCCGTAGATTCCGGCTACTGGATGCTGTACCGGTACAATCCGGACCTGGTCAAGGAAAACAAGAATCCGCTGGTTCTGGACAGCAAGGAACCGACATTGCCGCTGAAGGATTTCTACGAAGCGCAGCGCCGGTTCAAAACATTGATGGAATCCCATCCGGACGAAGCTGCCGGTTACCTGGAAGCCGCTTCCCGCTACGTGCGGAACCGCTACCGGTACTTCAAGCAGCTGTCCGAACTCTCCTATGACGACTTCGAGGGTTAACCCTCGCCAGTCACACTGAAC
>CAZDKZ010000047.1:17330-19260 GCA_964506215.1 uncultured Holophagae bacterium | reverse complement strand
GGCCTGGTTTCTCTTTATTGCGAAGAGAATCCCATAAGCGATCTGAGTGCGATCACGGACATGTCCCAATTGACCTATCTGCAATGCAGTGACTGTCCGCTTGGCGGCCTGCCGGATCTTTCAGACCTGGACAACCTCCAGATGCTGACCTGTTCCCGTTGTACGTTGACGGATATTCCCGATGTAACCGGGTGCGACGCCATCTGGTACC
This sequence comes from uncultured Holophagae bacterium, assembly GCA_964506215.1. Classification (GTDB taxonomy): domain Bacteria; phylum Acidobacteriota; class Holophagae; order Thermotomaculales; family Thermotomaculaceae; genus CAZDKZ01. The sequence continues at coordinate 19,049 of CAZDKZ010000047.1, read as the reverse complement.
TCTGGTGCACCGGAAACCATTTCGGAACCGACGATTGTCCGCTGATCCAGGCGATCGAAGCCATGGGATTATCCAGTTTCGGATACAATCCGCAAGATGACGATTCCTATCTGACCTGTCCATGACCGGAATTTTCATGCCGCGCCCGGAAATGCTGTGCTGTTGAGGCGGAGAGCAAATCCAGGGTGTGTTCCGTAGAAAATCAAAATTTAATCCAGTCCATTCGGCAAAGATAGAAATCGTATTTCTTGTCCCAACGCTTGTTTTTTGATGTTTCGGGGCTATGTTTTAACCATAACCTGAAATCAGGCCATTCTGCCTTTCCAAGGAGGACTCAATGAACTGGCTGTCCAGAGCATTGGCGTGCGTTTTCCTGTCCGTCGTCTGCAGTACGATTTTGATCGCCCAGACAGACGATTATTTTGTCAACCATGTGGCTGCGGAAAATTGGACCACCACCATCACGGTTTACAATGCCGAACCGGGGGACGTACCGTTTGATCTCTACCGGTGGAACGAATCCGGCACCCAGACTGTCTACCCCGGGTATGTGGTCGGTGGCGAGAATTCGTTGACCCTGACCAGTGCCGATTTCGGCTACGGTGGAACCGCCATGGTCTCCGTTCCGAATCTTGCACCGGTCGTCATAAAGGTCGGATACCGGTACCAGGATTCCCATTCCCTGTGCGAATTTTTCCTGGAAAATGCCAACCTGCGTACACTCTGGATGTTGCCCAATCCCTACCAGGACCATTTCGACTGGTTCGGGATGGCACTGGCAAATTTCAACACCGCTGACAATACGGTTACCCTCAAGGCCTATCACAACGGGACGCTTGTTGACACACACGTGGAAAACATCGCACCGAACATCAAGATAGTCGACGTGTCGGCAGGATTCTGGGGCGGTGTTCAATATGCGGACGTGGACCTCGTAATCATTGAAAGTGATCTGCCCATGCCTGCGCCATTGTCCATTACCGGCAACACGGAACAGGACCGTCATATATTCTTCCTGGCCGAAGTGGAAACGGATAATTGCTCTGGATATCCGGAAACCACTGTCATTCCCCATATCGCTGAAAGCAACTGGGGTACCCGGATTACGATCTACAACAACCAGACAAACGACGGACCGTTGCGGTTTTCCAGTTGGAATCCCAACGGATCACCCAATGTTGTGGACCGATATATGGTCGTCCCCACCATGGGCACCGCGGTACTTGAAGCCGGTACGGACTTCACCTATGGTGGCATCGCGTCCTTCACAACCGACTACTGCCTGCGGGGGAAATTATCCTTCCAATATGGCCAGACGGAATCACTTTGTGATTTCTTTTTGAACTCGGGACAGCTGTCCACACGGTGGGTCATTCCCAATTCCATCCACGAGTGGTTTGACTGGTTTGGTTTGGCAGTCTGCAACCCGACGGAAGAACCCGTCGTTGTCGCCATGGACGCCTTCAAGGACGGAACCTACCTGGGAACCGCGAGCACGCTATTGAACCCCCACACCAAGACCGTGGGGATCGCCGCCAGTTTCTGGACCGACCTGGCCAGGGACACAAAAGAACCCGCGCAATATGATGATATTGACATGGTCGTTCTCAGGAGTGACACGGCCATACCCAGTCCCTTGTCAATCACCGGCAACACGGAACAGGACCGCCATGTGTTTTTCCTGGCGGCTGTTCCCGGGGGCTCCGGCTGAATCCAGTT
>CAZDKZ010000047.1:15820-17230 GCA_964506215.1 uncultured Holophagae bacterium | reverse complement strand
CCTGACCAAGCTCAGCACCCTGACACTGAACAGCAACCAGATCGTCACGTTGCCGGAATTAAACATGCTCAGTCTCCTGTACAGCCTGAACCTGTCCCAGAACCAGCTGACCGAAATACCGGACCTGTCCGGATTGACGAATCTGACCTATGTGAATTTCGGCAACAATCAACTGACCGCGTTGCCGGACATGTCCGATTCGACAGGCCTGCTCAGCCTTTATTTCTATGCCAATGAAATGCCGGCTTTCCCTGACATTTCTTATGCCACGAATCTTACACACCTGAACTGCAGCAACAACGGTTTCAGCGTAATGCCTCATCTTTCGACCCATCCGAATTTGACAAGCCTTTACTGTGGCGGCAACGCGTTCACCGACCTGCCAGGCCTGTCAACCCTGACAGACCTCGAATACCTGGTGTGCCATGATAATCTCCTGACCGATCTTTCCGAAGTTGCCGGATTCACTTCTCTCAGATACTTCAGTTGCTGGGGCAATTTACTGTCGTCGCTGCCGGATCTCTCCCCACTGACAAATCTCGGCTATCTGCATTGTGGAAACAATAACCTTACAGAGATCCCCGGACTTTCCGCGCTGACCGGATTGCGGAACCTGTATTGCGGGCACAATCCCATCACGGATTTATCAGCCATTTCAAGCCTCTCGGAGCTTGTCACGCTCCAGTGTTATTATTGTCCGATCGGCTCATTGCCTGATTTGTCCGGACTTGACAAACTGCAGATATTCTATTGCAGCGGCTGTGAACTGACCGACATACCGGATATCACCGATTGTGATGCCATCTGGTACCTGTGGTGCAAGGAAAACATGTTTGGTCCGGACGATTGCCCGATGATCCAGGCAATTGAAGGGATGGGGTTAACGACCTTCGTGTATAACCCGCAGCACGACGGCTCAACCCTGACCTGTCCATAGCTGCACAAGCGCGATGCTGCGCTCATGACAGCAGAAATGGATATGCAGAAAAACGGGACCGGTTGATTTTACTATCGATCCGCTTATAATGAATTCATGCAGTGTCCATTCTGTAAAGAGAACCATGACAAGGTCGTGGATTCACGGGAAATCAACGACGGCAGGCTGATCCGCAGACGGCGCGAATGCCTGGATTGTGCACGCCGGTTCACCACCTATGAACGGATTGAAGAAATCCCCTATCTGGTCATCAAGAAAGACGGCCAACGGGAGCAATTTGACCGGCAGAAAGTCCTCCACGGCATCGTTCGGGCCTGTGAAAAGCGACCGGTGCAGATTGACCAGATCGAGGCCGTGGTAGATGACATCATGGCCACCATCTACGAAGTCAGTGACCGGGAGATTTCCGCCACCGTCATCGGGGACATTGTCATGGACAAGCTGAAAGCACTGGATTCCGTTGCGTATGTCCG
>CAZDKZ010000047.1:0-15720 GCA_964506215.1 uncultured Holophagae bacterium | reverse complement strand
CGGAATTTCGGTACATTTCGTCGTAAAATCTATGTTCAACGTCCGGTGGACTTGGATCAAACCCGGGCTACGCTGGAAAATGGTATTTTAACGATCCGGCTTGCGACACGCCCCGAACGACGCGGCGGGCTGAAGCACATCCCGATCGAAACAGGCAAGGCGTCATCCGCCGATGAGGAAAAGGAATGATGAATATACAGGCCAACGCGGAGAAGTTTGAAATCAAAACACCGGATATTCTGCCGGTATTACCGTTGCGGGACATTGTTGTTTTCCCGTTCTTTGTCATCCCGCTGTCCGTGGGACGACCGGGATCCATTGAAGCTGTTAACGAGGCTCTGTCCGCCCAGCGGTTCATCTTCCTGGTTACGCAGAAGGATGCGGAACTGGATGACGTGAACCCCGCCGACCTGTATTCCACCGGAACCGTTGCCGTGATTATCAAGATGCTCAAGATGCCCGATGGATCACTCCGCCTGCTGGTCCAGGGTCTGCACCGGGCGGCCATTAAGAGCCTCAATGATGGCAAGCCATACTACAAGGCCGTGGTGGACCGGCTGGAAGATCCCGACGCGGAAACAACGGTCAAAACGGAAGCATTAATGGCCAATGTCATTCAACAACTGGAACGGGCAACGGAACTGGGCAAAAGCATCCCCGGTGATGTCATGTCCATCATCACATCAATCGAGGAACCCGGCAAACTGGCCGACTTTGTAGCCAATCATCTGTCACTGAAAGTTCCGGACGCACAGGAACTGCTGGAGATGAAGTCTCCGGAAGAACGGTTGAGACGGGTGAACGAACACCTGGTAAAGGAAGTCACCCTGCTGGAAATCCAGAAAGAAATCAACCTGGAAGCCAAGGATGAAATTGACAAGTCTCAGCGGGAATATTTTCTCCGCCAGCAGTTGAAAGCCATTCTGTCCGAACTGGGTGAAACCGACGACCTGGAACAGGAAATCCAGGATTACCGTGAAAAACTCAATGAAATTCCGATGGGCAAAGAAGCCCTTGAAGAGGTCAACAAGCAGATCAAGCGGTTGAGCCGGATGCATGGGGACTCCGCGGAAGCATCCGTGGTCCGGACCTACCTGGACTGGATGTTCGAATTGCCCTGGGGAACGACCAGCGAAGACAACCTGGACATCGCCAAGGCCCGCAGAATCCTGGATGAAGACCACTACGGGCTGGAACCCATTAAGAAAAGAATTCTGGAATACCTGGCCGTCCGCAAGGTCAACCCGGAGATGAAGGGTCCGATTCTGTGCTTCGTGGGCCCCCCGGGTGTCGGAAAAACTTCCCTCGGCCGATCCATCGCCCGGGCACTGGACCGGGAATTCATCCGGCTCTCTATCGGGGGCATCAAGGATGAAGCGGAAATCCGGGGACATCGGCGCACCTACGTGGGGGCCATGCCGGGTCGCATTATCCAGGGCATCAAACAGGCCGGATCCCGAAACCCCGTCTTCATGATGGATGAAGTGGACAAAATCGGCGCGGATTTCCGGGGAGACCCCTCATCTGCGCTGCTGGAAGTGCTGGACCCGGAACAGAACAATTCGTTCCGGGACCATTACCTGGGCGTGCCATTCGACCTGTCCAGTGTCATGTTCATCACAACGGCCAACCAGTTGGGCCCCATCCAGCCGGCTTTCCGTGACCGGATGGAAATCATCGAGCTGCCCGGCTATACGCTGGCCGAGAAGGTTGAAATCGTCAAGCGGCATATCATTCCCCGCCAGTTGAAAGCCAACGGCATGGACAGAAAGCGAGTCCGGATCACCAAGTCCGCGATCCGAAAAATCATCCAGGGCTATACCCGGGAAGCCGGGCTTCGCAACGTGGAACGGGAAATCAACAAGCTTATCCGCAAACTGGTATTCCAGATGGTGGCCAACAATGAGATCGACAAGACTGAAGTGATCTACAAAGTCACACCCGATACGGTTTCAGAACACCTTGGCGTGGAAAAAGTCACGGAGGACACCCGGCTGAGACGTAACCAGGTCGGTGTTGCCACTGGCCTGGCCTGGACACCGGTGGGCGGCGACATCCTGTTCATCGAAACATCCATTATGAAAGGCAAAGGCAACCTGATTCTCACCGGCCAGCTGGGGGACGTAATGAAGGAATCGGCCCAGGCCGCGTTGAGCTATATCCGATCCAACGAAAAACGATACAAACTGACCGAATATCCCTTTGACCAGCGCACATTGCACATTCACATTCCGGAGGGCGCCATTCCCAAGGACGGTCCATCAGCCGGTATCACCATGGCCACAGCGATGATCTCCGCACTCACCAACCGGAAGGTGAAAGCGGCCCTTGCCATGACCGGTGAAATCACGTTGCGCGGTGATGTTCTCCCGGTGGGTGGCCTCAAGGAAAAACTGCTGGCTGCGAAGCAGGCCCGGATCAAACAGATTATTGCTTCGGAAGAGAACCGGAAGAACATTGAGGACATTGAAGCCAGTTACCTGGACGGTCTCACGATACATTATGTGAAAACCGTGGACGAAGTGTTCGAACTGGCCCTGGAACCACCAAAATAGCCGATTTTTCTCCTGTTAAGCGGCAACCTCCCGACCCCCAGCGGGGTATACCCAATGGGAGGGTGTGATATGAAAAACAGCTTGCAGGCCGTAATCGGCGCGGTACTCCTGTTTACCGCCATCGGTTGCGGCACCATTAACAGACCCATTCACATTGCAGACGGCAGCCAGGTGTCCCGTTCGTTAACATCCGTGAACGGCAGCATCACAATCGGTTCATCCTGCGAAATTGACGGCACCTGCCAGACCGTAAACGGCAGCATCAAGATCGGCGATGACACATCGGTGGACGGAAAGGTTGCCAGCGTGAACGGCAGTATTCGCGTCGGTCAGCGCGTTATCGTTGACGGTTCATTGAAAGCCGTAAACGGTTCCGTCTCCACCGGTCGGGAATGCCGGATTGACGGCAGCGTGGCCACGGTCAACGGCTGCATTACGCTGGTGGAAACCACGGTGAATCAGAAACTGGTTACCTACAACGGCAGAATAATCCTGAAACGGGGCAGCGAAGTGCTCGGTGATATCATCATCAAGGACACCGACGGAAATTCACGCCGGAAACCGCTGACCATCAAGATCGGCGGCAAATCCATCGTCCACGGGAACATCATCAATGAAAACGACGATCTTGAAGTGAATGTCTATGTCATTGAAGGCGCGCGGGTTGATGGTGAGCTGATCCAGTGTACACGCATTGACAGCTGAACCGGAGACACACCAGAGATGAAGAAGGGCCGGACGTTTGTCCGGCCCTTTCTGTTGTCATAGGGATCGGGATCAGTGTGCCAGCGTCCGCTCAATGGACGTTGCCCAGGTCTCATGCAGGTCCCGCATATCGCCGACAAGCACCGTCTTGCCTTCAATTGAAACAGCCAGCTTATCTGTCCGTGTCGTACCAATAAGGGAAACATCCAGGCCTGCTTTTCGTGCCCGATCCCGCACGGTTTCCGCCCTGTCCGGACTGCAGGACAAGACCATCAGGTTCTGGGACTCACCGAAGAGCAGGAAATCAGATCGGATTCCGTCCGGGTTGGGCAGGTTGATGTCCGCACCCATGGCCTGATCCCCGAAACCGCATTCCGCCAGCGCACAGGCCACGCCGCCCTCGGACACATCGTTGGCGGAGACCAGCAGGCCCTCGGCGGCACATTGCTGAAGGAACGTCACCAGCGTTGCCGTTTGATCCAGGTCAATTGCGGGACACGGACCGGCGATTTTTCCTGTCCGCTGCTTCAAATATTCGCTGCCGCCCACTTCGCCGGACAAGCGACCTACCAGCAGGACACTGTCACCTTCCCGCTGGAAATGGGAGGGCACCCGGTGCTCAATGTTATCCAGGAGTCCAACCATACCCACCGTGGGCGTCGGGAAGACCCCTTCCCCCTTGGTTTCATTGTAGAAACTCACGTTTCCGGACACAACCGGTGCGTTCAGCTTCCGGCAGCCTTCCGACATACCATCAATGGCACCGATAAATTGCCACATGGTTTCCGGTTTTTCGGGGTTTCCGAAATTGAGACAATCGGTAATCGCCAGCGGACGGGCACCGGTAGCCGCCACATTCCGCGCCGCTTCGGCCACCGCGATTTTGCCGCCGGACACCGGGTCCAGGTAGCAGTACCGTGCATTACAGTCGGTGGAAATGGCGATTCCCTTGGTGGTTCCCTTGATACGAACCAGTGCCGCTGCGCTTCCCGGCCGGAACACGGTATTGTTCCGGACCATGTGATCGTATACCGTGTATACCCAGCGCTTGGAGGCAATGGTATGAGCGCCCAGCAGTTTTTCCCATTCTGCATTCAGATCAGCGGGCTCTGAAACCGTGTTCACGTCAAAATTCAGCACCGCGTCATGATCTTTCGGTCTTGCAGCGGGCCGTTCATAGGCCGGGCATTCATCCACAACCGCATACACCGGCATGTCGGCGCACAGGTTATCTTCCAGGTCAAAGAGCCGGACCCGTCCGGTATCGGTCACCACACCCACTTCCGCCGCATCCAGACCCCATTTTTCAAAGATGTCGAAGATTTCCTGCTCCCGGCCCTTCTTGGCAACCAGGAGCATCCGTTCCTGGGATTCGCTGAGCATGATTTCATAGGGTGTCATACCGGTTTCCCGCAACGGTACCCGGCTCAAATACATGTCCACACCGGAACCGGCACGGGACGCCATTTCAAAAGACGACGAGGTCAGGCCGGCCGCGCCCATGTCCTGGATACCCACCAGGCAATCCGTCTTGAACAGCTCCAGGCAAGCCTCCAGCAGTAGTTTTTCAGTGAACGGATCACCAACCTGCACGGTGGGCCGTTTTTCTTCCGAAGCATCGTCAAACTCTTCCGATGCCATGGTGGCACCATGAATACCATCCCGCCCGGTCTTGGACCCCACGTAAATCACCGGGTTACCCACGCCGGACGCTGTTCCGTAGAAAATCCGGTCTGATCTGGCCACACCAAGCGTAAACGCGTTGACCAGGATATTGCCGGCATAGCAATCGTCAAAGTAGATTTCCCCGCCAACGGTGGGAATACCCATGCAGTTGCCGTATCCGCCGATTCCTTCCACCACACCGTTGAACAGATACTTCATCAGGTCGGTGTTCAACTCACCGAACCGCAGGGAGTTCATGTTCGCAATAGGACGGGCGCCCATGGTGAACACATCCCGCAGAATACCCCCCACACCGGTAGCTGCACCCTGGTACGGTTCAATGAAAGATGGATGGTTGTGGCTTTCCATTTTGAATACCACCGCAAGACCGTCACCCACATCTACCACACCGGCATTCTCACCGGGCCCCTGGATCACCTGGGGTCCTTCGGTGGGAAACCGTCTCAGAAATGCCCGCGAACTTTTGTAGGAACAATGTTCGGACCACATGACGGAGAAAATACCCAGTTCCACCATGTTGGGTTCCCGTTCCATGAAACCCTTGATCTGATCATATTCATCCATGGTCAGACCATGTTGTTCAATCACATCCCTTGTAATCATCTGACATCCCCTGTGGTTGAATTGATGTGGAACCGGTAAGACCGGGAATAGTCCATACCCAGGCAAATGATAACGGTCCCGTCTGTGCGATAAACGGCCGACCATTCGGTCCGGCCCTGTTTCAACTCCTGTTTGACCCGTGACAGCAGATCCATCATCTGGTCCGAATTCATGCTTTCATTTTCTGTACCGGCTGCCATGAGTGCATCAAACCGGTTACAACGGCCCTGCCAGCTGTCCCGTTCGGCTTCGTCCATCACAAAATTGGTCAGGCAACCATAGTTGTCCCAGTTCACCACATGGACACCTGCAGCCGTGAATTCAATTACCCGTGATTTCCCGGTTCTGTCTGCGATCAGGAAATGCAGATGGGGTCCCGGAAAGAAATCCACGTTGAACCGGTTGATCAATTCAATCGCTTCTTCCACCGTGGCGCATTCATCCAGAATCCGGCGCACCAGTTGTACACCGGTCAGGGTTTCCTTTTCCGGGTCTATCGGCAGCTCAAAAGAGCCAATCATGGCAATGCCAATGAACAGCCCCTGGTCGTTCATGCCGTCAAACGGTGCGATATACCCGCCTGCTGCATTGAACCGATCCAGCCAGGAACCGTTCCCCCGAACACCCAGGTAGCTGCCATCCACCAGGGATACCGAGCCATAGCGGTCCTGTAGCGGATGGACACGAAACAGGATCGGAACGGTCTGGTACCAGTCAAAGTTCCGGCCGTACACCATGTGGTCCCCATCCCGGGCGGCCGCCAGTGAACAGGCAATATCTCGCGGCCGCTCAATCGCGTCCGGATAGAACCACTCCAGCATCCGTCGTACTTCCGCCGCGTTGCGGGGTATCATGAACGGCTCTCCGTATACATCCATCTCCAGCAGGGGATAGTCTGCCACCTTCCGAAGACTATTCATGGATCCCAATGGAACAGACAGGATAGCCAGCAGTAGAACCAGCAACGATATTGACATGGCACGCAAAACCGGTTTCATGACGCCTCCTCTTCAGATGCCCCCATTGTGCGGATTTTCTCGTCCGCAATCAAGGGCTAATCCGTCAAAACCGTGAATTCCGGTCACAATGAAAAACCGGGGCCGACTTGATGCCCCGGTCCGGGTTCATTTTCAGATCAGGCCCACCGCTCAGCCCTGTTTCACCGGTCCGTCCGGTGCCAGGAACGGCTGCATCAACGGAAAAGACTTGAGCGGCTTTCCTACGTATGCCTGCATCAGTTGATAGCCCGCTTCGATCAGCCCGCCTATAACACCCTGCGGCGCTTCCAGCCCGGTCAGGGGTTTTTTCTGCATGTCCGCCATCAGTCCGGCCGCACCGTCCGCCAGCCGAATGCCGTTTCCGCCGCATTCACCGCATCGGAAATGGCCATTCACAAACATCCGTGCACTGCCTGACGGAACGTTCCCACAGCCCGGACAGGTTTCGTCCATGGGCCATATACCTGCCATCCGCAATATCCAGTATTGAAAATAGGCCACGGCCAGTTCCGGAGATACACCATCTGCCATGGCCTCAAAGCAATGGGTCAGGAGCCTGTACAATTTGGGGTTGCCTTCCTCGCCATGCACCGTGGTTTCCACTACTTCTGAAAGAAAGGAAAACACCATGAACCGTTTCATATCCCCGGATATCTGGTTGAAGTAACTCCGGGTAACCGATACCTGGTTCACCGGACACATGCCCTGCCCTTCCTTCTGGAACAAATCCACGCTGACGAAATTGAACGGCTCCAGTTTTCCGGAAGACGCCGACTTGAGACGGGCGCCGTTCTTGGCAATGGCAGTGAGCTTCTTGCCTTCAGCGGTCAGCAGCGTAGCCACCCGGTCCGCCTCATTCAGCGTAAAGGTCTTGATGACGTAAGCGTCAATGGTGCGGACAGACAAGAACTACTCCGCCTGCTTGAACCGCTTTTCCAGGTAGGGAATCAACCCGCCGTTATCGATAATATGCCGGACCGCTTCCGGAATCGGCGGATAGTCATACCACGCCCCATCCACCTGGATCCGGTTGTTTTCCCGGTCAATTTCCACCGTCGACTCCGTGGTGATCCTGTCAATCACGGCCGGGCATTCAATGGCCAGCAAACCGGAGTTGATGCAGTTGCGAAAATACAGCCGGGAAAAACTCACCGCGATTACGGCTGAGACACCGGCATATTTTACACAGGTGGCGGCCTGTTCCCGGGAAGACCCACAGCCGAAATTCTTGCCGGCCACGATAATGTCACCCGGCTCTACGGTTTTTACAAAATCCGGGTCCAGATCCTCCAGTGCATGTTTTGCCATTTCGTGGGGATCATTGATGGTATAGGTATACTTCCCCGGAAAAATCACGTCGGTATTGACATCGTCACCATATTTGAAGATTTTCATCGTACATCCTCCGCCGTGCAGATCGCACCGGCAATGGCCGATGCCGCCACCGTTTCCGGACTGGCCAGATAAATTTCCGATTCCTTACACCCCATCCGGCCCTTGAAATTCCGGTTAGCGGTGGAGATGCAGGTTTCACCCGGTGCCAGTGCCCCTTCATGGGCACCCAGGCAGGGACCGCAACCGGGATTCATGATCACACCGCCCGCCTGGATAATCGGCTCAAACAACCCTTCCTTCATGGCCTGGAGATAGATTTCCATGGACGCCGGAAATACCAGCAACCGACAGTCAGCGGAGATCCGCTTCCCTTCCAGCACACCCACAGCAGCACGGATATCCTCGATCCGGCCATTGGTGCAGGTGCCGATCAACGCCTGGTGAACCGGGGTCCCTTTCACCGAAGCCACCGGTGCCACGTTGTCCACCGTGTGGGGCTTGGCAACCTGTGGGTCAATTTCACCGGCATCAATTTCAACGACGGTATCATAATGGGCGTCGGCGTCCGGGTATACCGGGTCCAGCTGGTCACGGCTGATCCCCCGCTCCGCCAGGTAGGCGAAGGTCGTTTCATCCGGCGCGAAGTAACCGTTTTTACCGCCCATTTCCACCGTCATATTGGCCAGCACGATCCGGTCCGCGATGGTCATGGCATCCACAGCATCACCGGAAAACTCAACGGACTGGTACAACGCCCCGTCTGCACCGATTTTTCCGATGAGGTACAGCATCAGGTCCTTGGCTGTCACACCGGCTTTCGGTTTCCCGTTGAAAACCACCTTCATGGTTCCGGGAACTTTCAGCCAGATTTCGCCGGTGGCCCAGATCGCGGCTGCTTCACTGCGTCCGATACCCGCAGAGAATGCCCCGACCGCACCGTAGGAGACCGTATGGGAGTCGGACCCCACCAGTACCCTGCCGGGACGGGCATATCCCTTCTCGATGGCCACCTGGTGGCAGACACCGGTATTGATGTCATAGAAACTGGGAATCTGCTGGTCTTTCACAAACTGGCGGATCACCTGGTGATTGCCGGCATATTTCTCGGTCGCGGCCGGCACACAGTGGTCCAGGATGATCAGAATCTGCTCCCGGTCCGCCACCTTCGGTGCCCCGATCTGCTTGAACTTTCCGGAAATCGCGGCCGAGTTGTCATGGCTCATCACATAGTCGGGCTTGATCACCACGATTTCACCCGGTACCACCCGCTCTTTTCCGGCCCGCTTCGCCAGGATCTTTTCTGCGAATGTCAGTCCCATTATGCCTCCGAATATGATTTAAGTCCGGACCCGGCTCAACCGCCTGCCCGTGGTTTTGTTCATCGTCCAACAATCTCGTTGTAGCACGCCATGTATCCTTTAATGGTCCGTTCCCAGGAAAACCGCTGCGCCATTGCGTTCATTGCAATCCGGTTGAATGCCCCACGGTCTTCCCGGAACAAGGTAACGGCGTTGCGAACAGTTTCGTACAACATGTAGGGTGATTCGGATTCAAACACAAAGCCGGTTGCCCGGTCGAGCCCTTCATCCAGGTCAATCACCGTATCCCGTAAGCCCCCGGTATTGCGTACAACCGGCACATTGCCATACCGCATGGCATACAGTTGGCTGAGTCCGCAGGGTTCATAGCGGGACGGCATCAGGAACAGGTCGCCACCACCATAAAACCGCCGGGCCAGCCCTTCGTCATAACCGATCCAGGCCACCGCCTGACCCTGGTGCCTATGTTCAACCGCCCGGAATGCATCTTCCTGGCCCGCGGATCCCGTCCCCAGGATGGCAAACTGGACACCGGTATCCAGGATCATGTCCATTACCGGCAATACCAGATCCAGTCCTTTCTGCTCGGTCATCCGGGTCACCATGGTGATTAACGGCATATCGGCATCCACCGAAAGGCCCAACTCCGACTGGAGAGCAAGTTTGTTGGCGTTCCGTTTTTCAAAGCTGTTTGCACTGAACCGGGCCATCAACCCCTTATCCCGCCACGGGTTCCATTCCCCATAATCCACGCCGTTGAGTATCCCGGTCAGCCGATCCGCACGGGAGCGGAGTACCCCGTCCAGGCCGAAACCGAAAGACGGCGTCTGGATCTCCATGGCATATGTTGGGCTTACCGTGGTGATGGCCTCTGCATAGACAATGCCGGATTTCAGATAGTTGATGTGGTTGTAGAATTCAATCTTGTCCGGGGTGAACACGTCCCAGCCCATGTTCAGCAGGTGCATGTCATGGTGCCAGAACATCCCCTGGTAACCCAGGTTATGAATGGTCAACACCGAACGGACGTCCTGCAGACGACCCAGTTTCCGATAATACTCGTTGAGATAAAACAGAGACATGGCCGCATGCCAGTCATTGACATGGAGAATGTCCACCGTTTCCAGCGCTTCCGCCAGCTCCAGCAACGCCCGGGAAAAAAACAGGAATCGTTCTGCATTGTCCGGATATGCCCGTTCGGCCGTTCCAAACAGGTGATCGCGGCAGAAATAATGCTCGTTCTCCACCAGGTAGATATTGAACCGGTCATCCATGGGATGAACCGACACCCGGGCATTCACTTCCCGGTCGCTGATGGGAATGGAAAACCGCATGCCGGTGTCATCACAAGGATACGTTTCCCGGTTGATCGTACTGTAACCGGGGAGTACAACCGACACTGTGTGTCCGGCTCTGGCCAGGTGTTTCGCAAAACTGCCGGCAAAATCACCCAGACCGCCGACCTTCACCAGGGGATAGCACTCCGAAACGCCCAGCAGAATATGCATGCCTACACGCCGCCTTCCTTCAACAGGACAGCCCCTTCTTCCGGCACCACCGGGTTGACCCGCATATCACCGTCCCCGCTGAACCGGTACTGCTCCGACACCAGCGGAAACAGTTCCAGGTACCAGTGGTCCCAGGGATGATGACTGTTCAGTGCACGGCTGTAAAGCGTCATGTGAAGGGCCTCCCGGCCGGTTGAACGGATCAGCTTTCGAGAAACTTCCATCACGACTTCGGCCAGAAACCGGTCGTGAACCGTCTGCAGTTGCTCAAAACCGCCCATATGCATCCGGGGCACAATCCACGTTTCAAAGGGTCTGAGCGAGGCATACGGCAGGAAAGCGACAAAATGGTCATTCTGGGCAATTATCCGACTCCGGTCTGCCAGCTCCTGGTGAACCATGTCACAGACCACGCAACGGCCCCGGGTTTCATGGTAGTGCTTCATGTTGATCATACGTTGCTTTACATCGGACGGAACAAATGGTGTCGCAACAATCCGGGAATGGGGATGATCGGCAACCGGATCGCCTCCGGGAACCGTACGCTTGACGATCCGGACATGGTGCAATCGCTGGTCCTTTCTCAAATCCAGGATCCGCTCCCGCCACGCGGGAAACACGCGGGCCAGTTGTTCCGCTGTCATTTGCGAAGGCGTATCGCCGTGTCGGGGTGATTCGATCACCACCTCGTCCGCGCCCACCCCGCTCATCCAGTCATACATCCCGTTTCCACGGGCGGCCTGTTCCGTTTCTACCCGCAGCAGCGGCAGACGATTGGGCACCACACGAACATCCCACTCGGGTTTACGCCCGGTCAGTGACCGCACCCGGAACAGCTCTTTTCCGGTCAGATTTTCCCGACCCGGACAGAACGGACATTCGGGATGTGTCTCCGGAAAGTCCACACTTTCCGGTGTCGTTTCCGCAGGGAGTGAAAATGGCAGCGGCCGGTCACCATCAATGATTACCCATTCCTGTCGAACCGGGTCCCGCCTGAATTCACGCATCCAGCCACCAGTTCAAATCAAGATCACGGAACACGTTGTTCTTCCGGGCCATTTCCGCGATCGCATCGCGATCCACATCCGAAAGCGTTCCGCCACCAACAAGTGCTTCCCCCTTGTCCAGCAAATCCTTGACCTGCTTCACATGCCCGGTGAATCGTTCTTCTGCGTAGTCCACCGCCCCACCGGTATGAATCAGGAACGGCCAATCCGATGCCTGTGCCAGGAACAACGCAATGCCGGCTTCCTTCATAACTTCATGGAAAACGGAATCCGGCTGCAGCAGGTGACGTCCCTGCCCCAGCACCGTGGTGAATCTTTCTTCCAGCGGATACAATGCTTCCCAGATAAATCGTGTCTTGTCGTTAAACCAGACAGAATGGTCCGCGTTTTCGCCCCAGGAACCTTCGGGTAACCGGATTACATCCGCATACTCACCCCGTTCCGCCATCTCATGGCAACAGGCCGGGCGCACATCCGTCCGGGTAACCATTTCGGTCAGCATCCGGCGCATCCATTCCGGTCCCTCGAACCACCAGTGGCCGAAGAGTTCCGCATCAAACGGAGACACCAGCATGCTGGACAACCCATGGGAATTTCGGAAATTCAAACCCAGCTGCGCCACCAGCCCGGCAAAATGCGCAGCATGCTTCCGCACCATCTCCGCCGCTTTGGCCGGATCATAAACCACCTTGTCGCCCAGTTCCGCATCCGGCCCGGTAATCCGCCAGTACTTGATTCCCGAAGTGTCCTTCATCTTGTGAAATTCCAGGTAGCTCCCATCGCCCGGGTAGCCCTGGTGACGGCTCCAGACCTGGTAACCGGTAATGTGGTCCCGGACAAACAACTGCAGCCCGGAAGCCAGCCGGTACGGGACATACGGTGTCCGCTCATAGCGCAGTTCACCCATTTCCACCGGCTTGTCTTCATACACCCCCATGAGACTGGCATTGCCCAGCAGCGGACTGTCGATCATGGTGTATTGAAACCCGTTCTCCACCAGGATATCGTCCACCCCTTTGCGCCAGCCGGACTGCTCCGGAAACACCGGATTCTGCCAGTGACCCGCCGGACGGTAGGCACATTCAGGCATCCAGATGCCCTGTGGATCCCGGCCGAAATATTTCTGATAGGTAGCCACCCCGGCCTTCACCTGCGCCGACACGCAATCGTCACGGGAAAGCAGCGGCATATAACCGTGTGTCGCATTGGACGTGAGAATTTCAATGGCGCCGGTGTCCTGGAGCTTCCGGAACCGGCCAACGATGCTCCCGTCCAGTGACCCGGTAAACCGGTCCAGGGCGTCCTGGTAGAACATCATCCACATGCGGCCCAGGGCAGCCATGTCGGTTTCTCCCGAAGCTTCGCACAGGGAAATGTCCTTTTCGGCGGCGGTAACCTTGGTTTCCAGGTAGTCCACAAACCCCGCTTTGAACCGGTCGCTTTCCAGCTGTTCCACCAGCACCGGGGTCAACCCGATGGTAATGGCCGGACGGATCCCGTCCGCCACACAACGTTCCAACTGTTGAATCAACGGCAGATAGGTTTCCACCGCGGCTTCATACAACCAGTGTTCGCCATGGGGCCATTGACCATGGTGCATCACGTACGGAATGTGAGAATGCAATACGAATATAAATCTATCAGTTAGGCTCATCATACTTCCCCGGGGTTCGATCTCATCCACACTATAAGGCCCAAAAAATGGTAAGTCAATGGCAATCGACTGAAATTGTGCCGTCAATCCCACGAACACACACACCGGAAGTCAATGGAAGCCCATCTCTGTGCTATAGTAATGCCCATAATTCACGAACCTGTAACCGCGAAGGAGGTACCCATGCATGAAAAAAGTATTGAACTGCTGAACCGGGCGGTCGGTGACGAACTGCATGCCGTTCACCAGTACATGTATTTTCACTTTCACTGTGACGACCAGGGGCTGGATCTCCTGGCCAACCTGTTCAAACGGACAGCCATTGAAGAAATGGTCCATATCGAACGGATTGCAGAACGGATTCTGTTTCTGGGCGGTGAAGTGGAATTGACAGCCGCACACGACGTAAACAAGCTTCACGACGTGGAAAAAATGCTGAAAATGTCGGCCAAGATGGAAGAAAAAAGTGCCCATGACTATAACCTGTGGGCCAATGAATGTTCACAGAACGCCGACTCGGTATCCCGGAAGTTGTTCGAAGACCTGGTAGAGGATGAAGAACGTCACTTTGACAACTATGACACCGAATTGGAGAACCTGGGCAAATACGGCGAAAAATACCTGGCCCTGCAATCCATGGAACGCAGCAGACAATTCCAGGGCGAAGAATAAACCGGTACCGATCATTTGACATCGGTATCCGAAAGCGGGAGTCATCAGCTCCCGCTTTTTTCATGTTACCGCCAGGGAATCCACCTGGACAGCATCACGCCATACCGAACCATCGCTGCATCCCGATCCCGCAATTGATTCAGAGACAGTGGCCCCTGGATTGACACGAAATCAATGTATGGTGAAAAGTGATAAAATGGAAGCAGTTCAATCCCAATGAAGAGGAGCCCGTCAATGATAAGGAAAGTGATCCTTTTATTGTGCGTACTTATTCCGGCTGTCTTTGCTGCAACCGCTTTCGCCACACCGGAAACAGCAACAAGAACCGATACGGTTCCGCTGAAAC
Source organism: uncultured Holophagae bacterium (assembly GCA_964506215.1). GTDB lineage: Bacteria > Acidobacteriota > Holophagae > Thermotomaculales > Thermotomaculaceae > CAZDKZ01. The sequence continues at coordinate 1,332 of CAZDKZ010000047.1, read as the reverse complement.
AGCAGATTATCGGTGTCTGGACAATTCAGCCCAACAATCGAACGACCACCGGAACGATGGTGTTCAAGGAAACCAGCACCTATGAAATGAACGAAACACTGAAAGACAATTCATCCGCAGGAACAAAGGGAGAATTTACCCTTGATGAAACCGTCACACCGGCACGGCTCCGATTATGCCTGGGCAAATGCAACCAGCCGGGAGCAGAATGGGTGACCCGGTTCTGCATCCTGCAATTGACATCTGCCACAACCATGGAGATTTACATGTCGACTACCGGATCCTTTCCGGATGGGTTTCCCGAAGATAAGAATGCGGAGAACTACCTGATCCTGAAAAAGAACGAATAGACGACCGCATTTCAAACACCGGAAGCGCGAACACACAATCCTGATCTCAGACTCAAGCTCAGCCTGACGAGCGGTTTGCGGACCGACTCGCGAGGCATTCCATTATCTTACTAAAAGATAACGCTATGAGCGTCACCGCCTCTGCATATCTTGCTGCAAGGTTACGCTTCCTTTGAACCGATCCCGGACGGGAGCAGACGAAGTCTGTGCACCAACCTGGGGATCGGGAGGCGACGGACTTCGCCAGCCGGTACGACTGCGGTGAGGTTTTTTGTCCTGGCAAGGCTTGGGCCGACGCGGAAGCGCAGCGTACGTAAAGGTGTACGTGAGCATTCCAAGGAGGACCGTAACGCCGCCAGGGCGAAAAAGATCCCGCAGCCCAGACACAAAAAAAGCCCGGGGTGGTAATCATCACCCCGGGCCAGGCTACTCGACTCAGTCAAGCAAATGGACGATCAGTCCACTTCGCAACTTCGGCTCAAACCACGTCGACTTGGGCGGCATCACCTCACCCGCATCCGCAATATTCATCAACTCTTCAATCGACGTCGGATACATGCTGATGGCCACCGCATACTTGCCGCTGTCCACCAGCTTTTCCAGCTCACCGGTTCCCCGGATACCCCCCACAAACTTGATCCGCATATCCGTCCGGGGATCACCGATCCCCAGCACCGGCGCCAGCAGATTCTCCTGCAGGATGCTCACGTCCAGCGACTTCACCGGGTCGCCTGCCATGATGATTTCCGGTTTTGCGGTCAGGGTATACCAGTCACCGTCCAGGTACATGCAGAATGCATGAGTATTGGCCGGTTCCTTTTCCCCGGTTTTTTCCACCGTGAACATTCCCCCGATTTCCGCCAGGAATTCATCCTTGCTGCGGCCATTGAGGTCCTGGACCACCCGGTTGTACGCCATGATAGCCAGCTGGTCGTGGGGGAAGAACACCGCGAGGAAATAGTTGTATTCCTCTTCACCGGTG
>CAZDKZ010000046.1:0-19465 GCA_964506215.1 uncultured Holophagae bacterium | reverse complement strand
GAGAGAATGACGGCTTTCAGTGTGAATGGAACAATTGATCAGTTCATTGCAGAATTGAATGCGAAAGGGATCCAGCGTTGCTGGTGGGTATTTGATCACGAAACGGGGAAAGTGATCTGCAGCCACTCGGAACTTGCGGCCATCACGGAGCACATCACATCCGGTATGCCCGACTATGACCACCACGAAGGTATTTTCCTGCAGGTGGGTCCGGAAACCGGAACGTTGCAGGGGGTATTTGTCCATCACACCAACCGCGGCCAGGCGGCCGGCGGTACCCGCTTCTGGTTCTATGACAGCGTGGCGGATTTTCTGTTTGACGGTGTCCGGCTGTCCAAGGGTATGGCTTACAAGAATGCATTGGCCGGACTCTGGTGGGGCGGCGGGAAAGCGGTCATCGCGGTACCGACTGAACGGGATCACAACGATCCGGAATTCCGGTGCCGGTTGTTTTCGGAATACGCGGAGTTTGTCAGTGATCTCAATGGCTGCTACATTACCGCGGAAGACGTGGGTACCCGTCCGGAAGACATGGATGTGATTTCCATCGGCACCCGCTATACCACCTGCATTCCGGCAGAGAAGGGTGGCAGCGGCAATCCGTCCCGGCTCACAGCCATCGGCACGGCCCGGGGCATGGAAGGGGCGCTGGCAGCGTTGGGTATGGGGTCCATGGCCGGCAAGTCCGTTGCCATCCAGGGCAGCGGCCACGTGGCACAGTTCCTGGTGGAAGAGCTGATCCGGCTGGAAGCCGGCCGTATCGACGTATATGACATTTTTGAAGCCCCGGTGGAAAAGACGCGGTCCATGTTCGGCGACCAGGAAAATGTCCATTTCCACCTGATCGAAAAAGGAGACATGGCCCCGTTGCTGGCTGATGTGGATATTGTTTCTCCCAATGCCACCGGCGGTATTCTCAATGATGTCACCATTCCCGAAATAAAGGCGCCGATCGTGTGCGGGGCGGCCAACAACCAGTTGAAGGAAGAAGCCCGCCATGCGCGGATGCTCCATGATGCCGGTATTACCTATGTGCCTGATTTTCTGGCCAACCGGATGGGGATTGTCAACTGTGCCAACGAACAGTATGGGCGGATGACGGATGATCCGGCGATTGAACGCCATATCGGGTATGAATGGGAAAATGCCGTCTATGTCCGGACAAAGCAGATCGTGGAACAGTCACGTTCGGTCGGCCGGACCACCTACGAGATGGCGTTGGATCAGGCCCGGTCCATGATGGAACAACCCCATCCCATCTGGGGAAACCGCAGCCGGGAAATTGTTCGGGCCATTACCATCAAGCGCTCGTAAGAAACGCATTTTTTCCTGGAGGTGCCCATGGAATTCAAACAGAAAATGGTGACCCTTTGTCTGTCAGTTGCACTGATGCTTTCGCTCCAGGGCTGCGGTCCGATAGCAGAACCGGCAGTACCGGACCGTACATTGTTGAAACAGGAACTGACGGCGCATCTGGACAGCATCCGGGAGCGTTCAGGCTTTTCCGGTGCCACACTGGCAGTACTGTTTCCCGGTGAAGCGCCCATCGGTATCGCCGTTGGCCTGGCGGATCCGGATACCGGGATCCCGTTGACCCCTGATGCGCGGATATTTACCGGCAGCACGGGCAAGACGTTCTTTTCTGCTGCCCTGTTACAGCTGGTGGAAGAAGGGAAGCTGAATCTGGATGATCCCATCTCCACCTGGTTCGGTGAAACTGACTGGTTCAACCGGTTGCCCAATGCCGGTGACATTACCGTTCGGATGCTCATGAACCACACCGGCGGCCTGCCCCGATGGATCATGGACAAGGACGTATGGACGGGGATGCTGGAAAATCCGGATCGTACCTGGACACCGGTGGATCGTCTGTCCTTTGTGTTGGACCGGGAACCGGTGCATCCGGCCGGTGACGGCTGGCACTATTCCGACACCGACTACCTGCTGGTGGCCATGATCATTGAAGCGGTGACCGGAAATGATGCCTATGCTGAAATTCAACGACGCTTCCTGGATCTGTTGCATCTGACCTTGACGAGTCCTTCCATCTCACGGGATATCCCCGGTCTGCCCCAGGGTTCCAGTGGGGATGCCGGGATGGTGGTGATGCCGGAGAAAGTCGTGGTTGACGGTCGGTATGTGATCAATCCGCAGATGGAGTGGGGCGGCGGCGGGTTTGTGACAAACGCGCAGGATCTGGCCCGTTGGGCGCTTGCCCTGTACGGCGGTTCCCTGTTGAAAGCGGACACCATGAACGAACTGTTGTCCCCGGTGGACAAGGAAACCGGTCAGCCGTCTGAAACAGGATATGGTCTCGGTGTTTTCGTGGAACAGACACCGGTGGGGACCGGTTATGGTCACAGTGGTATTTTCCCCGGTTATCTCACCTTCATGATGTACTACCCGGAATTGGAATGTTCCCTTGCGTTTCAGCTTACCGCGGACCGATTCAGCGGAAAGGTGGACCGGAACCTGGCCGACTATGCCGGTGAGCTGATTGAGATTGTGAACGAGCACCAATCCAAACCGTAATTCTCTTATCTGAACGTTTGCAAAAGGAAACGGGCCACTCCCAGTGGCCCGTTCTGTTATCCATTCAGGTGCTGATGTTCAATTGCCCGTTACGGACAATTTCTTCATGGCTTCCTGCGAATGCTGTTTATAAACGGCCAGGTTGGCATCTCCATTCTGCTTTGCCAGTTCGATTGCTTTGCTGTATTGAATCAAAGCTTCCCGCAGCTGACCGGCCGCTTCCAGGGCTTCTCCCAGTGAATCGTATACATTGGATGATTCCGGGTAGGTCTCCACGTTGTATTTGAACACAGCAATGGCTTTCTTGTACTGCTTCTGACCGACAAGCCGATAGCCGATGTTGTTCATGATAGCTTCCGGCGGCTTGACCGGATAACCATATTCCGTGGAAATCGCCTTGTAATGGGCGAGGATGGCATCCAGTCCCTTGTCCGCCACTTCCACGTTCAGCTGCCAGTTCTGAAAAATATACTCGAGTCCGGCATACACCGATTTCAGCGGCACTGAACCATGGGTGTCTGTTGGATACGCTTCCATCTGCATGTCAATTGATTTTGCGTTTTCGCTGTTCAACAGCTTCCGAAGTCGTTTCAGCCCATCCATGTAATCGGGTTCATCCCCAACCGTGATAAACATCCGGGCCTTTTCCGGGTAGGGTACCGCCAGGCGTTTTGCCAGGGCGTCCAGGGGCATGTTATCGTCCCACATGACGTAAGGGGAGATCGCGATGTATCCGTCGAACATGCCGGGCTTCCGGGTCAGGGTGTATACGCTGAACATGCCGCACAGGGAATGACCGGCCAGCACCCGGTAGGGTCCGCCTCGATAGTTGTCCGAGACAAACGGAATCAGTTCGGTTTCCATGAACTGGAGGAATTTGTCTGCTCCGCCGGTTCCGGGTCGATCGGCTACGGCTGTGGGGGTGAAGTCCCGCTGCCTGTTTGTGTTGGGAATCGCCACCACAATGATGGGCGGAATATGACCGGCACGGGCCAGGAATTCTGCGGTCGCGGCGGCGTGCAGAAAATTGGTTCCCCCATCCAGCATGTACAGTACCGGGTAAGACTGGGCGGATCGGTTGAAGTCCGCCGGCAGCGAGACCAAAACGGCCCGGTCTTCTCCGAGCACAGTGGATGAAATGGTTATAACTTCACCCAGCTTGAGGGGTGCATTGTTGACCTGTCCCTGTCCGGGTACAAAGAACCCGAAGACCAGTGTAACAATGCTGAAAATCTGCAGACAATTGCGAATGGAATGTGGCATGGGGCGCCTCCTGATACAGGTTGGTTTCAAATCCGGGTATCAGAGTCGTATACTGTGCAATTCCGCTTTTTGTTGTGTGGCGTTTTGTTCCTGCCGTTAATTATCCTTCAGAAGTCGATTGATCACGCGGTTGGCGTCTGCCAGGATCTCCTCTTCCCCGGGGACAAACCCGTTTTCCATCAACACTACGCCGTTGCAGATGGTTGTGTCGACCAGCGTACCCGAAGCGGCATAAACCAGGTTGGATACCGGATTGTGCAGCGGTTGGATGACGGGATGCTGGCGCATGAGGATCAGGTCGGCAATGTCCCCTTCCTTGAGATCACCCACCGGCAGGTCCAGGATTCGGAAGCCTTCCGTGGCTGTTCGGAAGATCTGTGCAGCATCCGGACTGTCCGCACTGTCATTGCGCCATTTCTGGAGCAACGCGGATGTCTTCATTTCATCCACCATGTCCAGGTTGTTGTTGGAAGCTGCACCATCCGTGCCCAGGGTGATCCGCATGCCCCGTTCCTGGAGGTCATGCATGGGCATGACGCCGCCGACGGACAGCTTCATATTGGATACCGGCGATGCGATGCCGATGCAATTCCGTTCAGCCAGCAGGTCCATGTCATCCCGGTTCAGCCACACCAGGTGGGCGAACATGCTCTTGTCGGTTAAAAATCCCAGCTCATCCAGGTATCGGGGCGGGCGTTGGCCATGCTTCTTCAGGCAGTCTTCCACTTCTTTCAGGGTTTCGGACAGGTGCATGTGCAGCCAGGTATCGTACTGGTTGCGCATGTCCACTGCGTATCGCAGCCCCGCTTCGGAAACGGTATAGATGGCATGGGGTCCCAGGGTGACCGTGATTCGGTCATGGGTGCCATGGTATCGGTCAAAGATGGCCTGGGTACGCTTTTCGTTGGACTTCTGCCGGTCAGTGTCAAACATGTCGATCATGACCGCAGACAGCATGGCCCGCAGTCCCATTTCATCCACGGCCTGGAAGCCTGCGTCATAGTGCCAGTACATATCATTGAACAGCGTTGTACCGGTCTTGATCATCTCCAGGCAGGCCAGTCGGGTACCGGCATACACATCTTCCTCGGTCAGTTTCTTCTCCAGCGGCCAGATTTTTTCGTTGAGCCATTTCATCAACGGCATATCATCCGCATACCCCCGGAACAGGGTCATGGCTGCGTGGGTATGCATATTGGCAAAGGCCGGGTACAGGATCATGGCTTTTCCGTTGATGACATGATCTGCTTCTTCCTCGATTTGATGAGATATCTGTTCAATCCGGTTTTTCCGGATCAGCACATCACAGGCTTGTTTGGTGTGACAGTGGATGACATTTTTGATCAGCACAGACATGCGGTCATCTCCTTCAGGAATTCATCCATCTTCTGCTGGTTTTCCTTGACCATGTTGTCAAATGATGCAAAGTCCAGGGGTTCTTTCACAATACCGTTGGCATAGTTGTCCACCATGCAGACCGAGGCATAGTCCAGGCCCAGCTCTGCAGCGATGGTGGCTTCGGAGCCCAGTGTCATACCCACCACGTCGGCAAACTGGGACAGGAGACGGATTTCAGCCGGTGTTTCAAATCGGGGCCCCGTGGTCTGCCAGTAGATCACATCCTGGAATGAACGACGGGAACTGGAACGGATCTTCCCGGTTAACGTGTCACACATGATCGGCGTGATATGGGTCCGCCCGTTTTCGTCCACAGTGGGAATGTTGTAGAACGAAATAAAGTCGGTGACCAGGCAGAATGTTCCCGGTGGAATAGACTGCTTCAGAGAACCAACCGAGTTAATGGCCACGATGCGCCGGATTCCCCGTTGCTTCACGGCGGACAGGTTGGCCTTGTGGTTGATTTTGTGGGGCGGCAGGTTCTGGATCCCATGACGCTGGATCAGCATGATCCGTTCGTTGCAATATGCGGTTACCGGTCCGAACGGTGTTCGAAACCGTTCTTCCTGTAATTCGGAGACCAGTGTGGAATAGATCAGGTTGCTGCCACCGATGATTGCGATGGACTTATCCATGAACAATCCCCATCATTTCCCGGATCAGCTTGGCGGCCACAATGGTTGACACACCGGTGGGATCGATATTGGGGGCCAGTTCGACAAAGTCCACCCCGATGATGTTCCGTTCCCGGAAAGCAGCCAGTTGCTCCACCAGCTGGATGAAACTCAGTCCGCCGGGTTCCGGTGTTCCGGTTCCCGGAAAGACGGACGGATCCAGTACATCCAGGTCAATGGAAACATAGATGGGAGTTTCCCGGTCCAATTGACTCAATACGTCACACGGGTGTCCCTTGAGGAGACCGTTCTTGCGGCTGAATATCCACTCCTCCCGGGTGCCGGAGCGTATGTTGAATTGATGAAGTTGATCAGCGGGCAGGAAATCCAGTACCCGGCGCATGACCGTGGCGTGGGACAGGTGGTCTTTCAGATAGTGTTCCCGCAGATCCATGTGTGCGTCAAAATGGAATACATTCAGATCCGGGTGATTGCTGGCCGCTGAACGGATAATCGGCAGTGAGACCAGGTGTTCACCACCGATACCGAACAGGACGAATCCCTGGGAAATCAGGGACTCGGCATCCAGTTCAATTCGTTCCAGCACACCGTCCCGGTCCCCGAACGGAAACTCCAGATCACCGGCGTCAAAAAACGGAATATCTTCAATATCCACGTCGAACCGCGGGGAATAGGTTTCGATGCCTTCGGAATGATTCCGGATTTCGGCAGGCCCGAACCGGGACCCCGGCTTGTAGGAACAGGTGCCGTCATAGGGATATCCCCTGAGCACAATGGATGCACCATCCAGACCTTCCCGGGAACCCATGAAGCGGGTCATGACGGATCTCCATGGACGAACCGGCGCATGGCTTCCTCTTCTGTCCCGGTTTCCAGTTCACATTCCGCATCAATCCCGCCACGGATGTTGTAGCGGGTATAGACGTAAAGAAAGTGCGGCCGCAGCAGTGACTTCAGATCTTCGAATATCCGTGAGGTGGCGTCTTCCTGGTAAATACCCACATTCCGGTAGGATACAAAATAATATTTCAGGGATTTCAATTCCACCAGTTTTTCGCTTGGAATATACCGGATAATCACGGTTGCCAGATCCGGCAGTCCGGAATAGGGGCACACGGCGGAAAACTCATGGGTGGTATAGGTAATCAACTGGGGTTTGCCATCATACGGGATGGCTTCCAGCACATCCGGTCGAATGTGATCCGGCGATTCAAATGGCAGGCTCAGGCCTTCTGCTTGCGGCATACGCACCTCCAACATACGCTGACATCGCTGCAACCGTACTATTGTAGGCACCTGTGGCTGTCTTGACAAGTGGGGAGTCAATCGGACAACCGTGGGGTTTCAGTCGGCTTTCTGATAAAATGTCCCGACGGTAGCGCCCGGTGGACCGAAAGGGGCATACCGGACAGGAGCAGCGTGCAATGAAAAGTGCATTCCAGTTGATTGTAAAACGGGCTGGCAAAGCCATTGGTGACTTCGACATGATCCGGGGTGGTGACCGGGTGGCCATCGGAATATCCGGCGGCAAGGACTCCCTGACCCTGATTCTTGCCATGAAGGAACTGCAGCGCCGGGCAAAGGATAAGTATGAAATTATACCGGTCTATTTATCAATTACCGATCAACCGCCACGGGACACCCTGTTTGACTTCTTTGACAAAATCGGCATGAAACTTCACTGGTTTCCGTCGAACATTTTCAAGAGTGTGGACAACATGATCAAGGAGCGCCCCGGGGAAAGTCCCTGCCGTCTCTGTTCCCGGTTCCGGCGCGCGGTCCTGTATGAACGGATCAAGACCCTGGACTGTAATGTACTTGCCCTTGGCCATCACCTGGATGATGTCATTGAAACCTACCTGCTGAACATGTTCTATGCCGGGAAAGTATCCACCATGCCGCCTGCGGCCACTGCACAGAGCCACGATATCCTGTTGGTGCGGCCTTTGGTGTATGTGAAAGAAGAGCTGATCCTGGAATTCATGAAAGACAGCCCGGTCCCGTTCCCCGAGGACAAGTGCTGCCTCCTGTTGCCCGATTGCATGTCTATGCGGCAGGTGATCAAGGAGTGGATCGGTGATCTGCGGAAACGGGATGAACGGGTGGTGGACAACGCGTTTGCGGCGATCAAGAAAGCCGACTTCTTCAGGGGCTTTCCCGAATAATCATCTGATTGTTTCTCTCGGATATCACAACCAATCCACTGGCTTGTACCTGAAACAGGATAATTCTGATCTGTTTGAATATTCCGTTAGAGCCTTCCGTACATCATGTGAAAACCAACACGGGTGGAAGGAGTGCAGAATGAATCAGAACAAAACGTTGAGACGGAGTCGGGACGGCATGATTGCCGGTGTGTGTGGCGGATTGGCGGAATTCCTGGGCTGGCCGGCAGGCCGTGTCCGGTTCATGTATGTATTGGTGTCCATTTTGAGTGTGGCGTTTCCGGGGATAATCGTTTACCTCGCACTCTGGTTCCTCATGCCGGCAGCGGAGTAGGGCGGTTCTTGGGTAAGTGACCGTGCTGCGGGCCCTTTTTCGCCCTGGCGGCGTTCCTTTCGAGCTCACAATGCTCACGTATGTCTCATATACGCTGCGCTTGCTCGCCCGAAAGCGCCTTGCCAGGACCAAAAAATTTCTCCGCAGACATGCCGGTAAGCTTTTTGTCAGTACCGATTGCTTGGGTTAAGCAGCTTTAAGAGCGTTGCTGCGGGTTCTTTTCCGTCATCTCTGTGTTGTTCCAATCCTCGAAATGCTCGAGTACTTACGTGTACACTCCGCTTTCTCGAATTGGAACCCCTTGACCTGACGGAAAACTCCGCCGCAGTCTTGCCGGGATGGAGTAGGACGGTTCTTGGGTAAGTGACTGTGCAGCGGGCCCTTTTTCGCCCTGGCGGCGTTCCTTTCGAGCTCACAATGCTCACGTATGTCTCATATACGCTGCGCTTGCTCGCCCGAAAGCGCCTTGCCAGGACGAAAAATCTCTCCGCAGTCTTGCCGGGCGGAGTAGCGCAGTCCCTGGGTAAGTGACTGCACTGCGGGTTCTTTTCCGTCATCCCTGTGTTGCTCCAATCCTCGAAATGCTCGAGTACTTGCGTGTACACTCCGCTTCCTCGAATTGGAACGCCTTGACCTGACGATAAACTCTGCCGCAGTCGGTCCGATGAATTGTATGTTTTCGTCCAGTGCAGAAGGAAAATGCTGACTTGTCTCAGTCGCTGTTCAGAAAGTCTAATATTTGATCAAATATGAAAATTTGTTTTGGTAGGATTCCAGTGAATACAGACGTCTCACGGGGGAGTTGTGAAGAAATGAATTCTAATCTACATGTTCGTAGGAGGGAGTTTGTTCCTTGCCAGTAGAATCCAACAAACCGAGCAAGCTGAAAGATGTGCACAGTATTGTTGGTTATGAGTGACCAAGACTTTCTACATGTGTAATATTGATAAGAACTTTCTAAATACGACCAATGTCTGGTCTTGAGGTAAAAATGAAACGAGCATTTCTAGTTGTCTTTTTCATGATCTGGGGTTCGGGTTTTCTTCTGTGCTGTTTGGCCAGTGCGAAAGTTGGCGCAAATATCGAAGCAACTCAAGTCTTCAGTCTAATGAACAATTACTTCATCCCGAACGAATTGCCAATTGGTGAAAGCAAAGGAAATTCGAACCATATCTTGAAGAACAGTCCAGAGACAATTGCTTTTGTCCGGATGGGCAATGGACAGATCTTGTTTGAATCCAATGGACCCCGAATCATTGCGAAAGCGATATTACACAGCCAGTCTGAATTCGAGACAAATGAGAATGTTGATGGTGAAGAGCGGTACGAAAAATCTGTTTCTCGTTTGGATCAGAGGTTTGTTTGGAAGTTGAGCTTGATGAATGCTGGTTTCAACCGATCTAAGTCAGATATGGGTAAAAGAATAGATACATACTTCGATGACAAAGTGCCTGCCAAGTACAATTTCATCAAAGGAAAGAAGGAAAATTGGGCGGTTGACATTCCGGCATATCGCAAGCTGGTGTACAAGAATGTATGGTCGAACATTGACGTTGAATACAAACTGGACGCTGGCACTATGTCGTATGCCATTTACATGGGAGCAGATGCAAATCCAACTGACATTGTAATGTCAGCCGGCGCCGATTCTGCTGTCTTGAACGAGGACGGATCGCTGACAACAGAGCAGTCCGGCATGCAGGTGACGTTTGCTCCTCCAATGGCATGGCAATTGATTGATGGTAAGCGGTCTCATGTGGATGTTTCGTATGTACTATTGGGTCCCGGTGAATATGGATTTGAACTGGGGGACTATGATTCTGCACACGCGCTCATCATTGATCCCGAAATAGAGTGGTCGACCTATCTGGGATCCGATGATGTCGAGGATTGTGTTACGGATTTGGCAATTGATGGTGACAATAACATAATTGTTGTCGGAAGAACCCAATCCACGGATTTTCCCACTACAGATGGTGTGATTGATGTGGAGCACAGTGTCTGGTGGGACGTTTTCGTTTCAAAATTTGATTCAAATGGTGTGCTTTTGTTCAGTACATTCCTGGGTGGCAATGCCAGTCAACGGGCGACAGGTGTTGCTGTAGACAGTCAGGGAAAAATATTTGTTGTGGGGGACACAACTTCAGAAGATTTTCCGATAACCGCGGGTTCGGCTTTTGAATCGCTGAATGGCGTGGGTCAGGATGGTTTCATTTCGAAGATGCTTTCCGATGGTACCGGGCTTGAATACTCCACATACCTGGGATCTTCGGAGGATGAATTTGTTGAGGGCATGTGCATTGATTCAAGTGGTTGCGTATATGTGACAGGAGCCACCAGAGGACCTGATTTCCCAACGTCTGCGGATGCATTTGACAGAAGTTTTGATTACGGGCTAACGGTCAAGAAGGCGTTTATAAGCAAAATGAATTCAACTGGTTCCGCTCTGTTGTTCAGCACTTATCTTGGATCGACTCAACAGTATGCGGAGACAACCGGCTATGCAATTGATGTTGATGCGCATGGGGCTGTCTTTTTGACTGGTGTTACAAAAGGATTATTCCCGACGACATCTGGTGCGTACATAGAAACATCAAGTTGGAATAATTCGGGATTATGCTTTGTTGCAAAGATTTCGGCATCCGGAAGCGACATGCTCTACGGAACCTATCTTTTTGAAGATAGTCAAATGAGTGCGGGATACGGCCTCTGTGTTGATGACAACCGTTGTGTCCACGTGACTGGATTCACCAACGGTGGTTTATCGCCAACTGCGAATGCGATTGATATGGGTGTGACAGGTGGAGACGGTTTTGTCGCAAAGCTGAGTGAGCTGGGTGATGAACTTCTGTACGGGACTTATCTGGGAGGGATTGGTCAAACTGGAGATTATGATGAGGGGCGGAAAATTCTGCAGGATAGCAATGGTGACATACTCGTCTGTGGGCGGACCCAGGCAACAAGACTGTTTCCTTTGGCTGGATCTCCAACAAAAGAGGAGAATGACGGTTCATTCGATGGATTTGTTGTCCGCCTCTCTTCGGATGGTTCCATTTTGAAGTATGGAACCTTTGTTGGAGGCAGTGGCGGGGATGGTTTATATGCAATGGGTGTAGACACTTCAGGTCAGGTGATTGTTGGAGGATGCACAACGTCAAGTGATTTCCCCATGATTGGATCACCTATTGATCCTGTCAATAGCTCTGGATATGATGCGGTTGTTGCAAAATTACCCCTCGAAGAACAGCCAGTATCAACCATAACAGCTTCTTGTGGTGAAGGTGGGTGGATTATGCCCAAGGGAGACGCTTGGGTGGCTTCTGGCCGTGATTTGACATACGAGATTCTTCCAACCTGGCCGGACTGGGAGATAGAATCCGTCACCGTGGATGGTGTTGCGGTTGATCCTGCGACTGAATATACATTCACGAATGTCACGCAAGATCATACAATTTCAGCAACATTTAAGTTTGTCACAGTCAGGTACACGATTCTTGCCACGGCTGGTCCCAATGGGCGTATTTGGCCTGACGGAACGGTCAGCGTTCCCGAGGGAGGGAGTCAGACTTTCAACTTCATTCCGGATGCTGGTTTCCATGTTGCAGATGTATTAATTGACGATACCTCCATTGGTATGACTGCTAGTTATAGGTTCATGGATGTCTCATCTGATCATACTGTTTCCGCAACTTTTGCGATAGACACTTACACAATTTCAGCATCGGCAGGCATCAATGGCTCCATTTCGCCCTCCGGTGATGTTTCCGTAGACCATGGAGATGATCAGTCCTTCACCATAACACCTGCTGACGGTTACCATGTCAATGATGTGCTTGTAGATGGTGTTTCGGTTGGTGCGGTAACCAGCTACGCCTTCATCAATGTCACTGCTGACCATACGATAAACGCAGATTTTGCAATTGATACATACACCATAATGGCATCCGCTGATGGCAACGGGTCAATCACACCTTCCGGCGCAGTTTCCGTTGATCATGGTGCGAGCCAGGCTTTCACGATCACTCCGGATACCGATTGCCATATCGTGGATGTACTGGTGGATGGTGTGTCAGTCGGCGCGGTGGACAGCTATAGCTTTACCGATATCACATCGGATCACACCATAGCGGCCAGCTTTGCTCCTGACACGGTTACCTACACGATCACGGCCACAGCCGGCTCCAACGGGTCCATCAGCCCGTCAGGTACCGTTGAGGCCAATGAAGGAACCACGCGGGTCTTTACGATTACACCGGATACGGGCTACCAGATAGCCGATGTGACAGTCGACGGTACATCCGCGGGAGCGGTCTCCACATACACATTCAGCGACATTGATGGGGATCATACCATCCATGCCTCCTTTGACCAGATTGTAGACAATGATCCGCCCACCACGCCATCGGGTCTGTACATTCACCATGCGGCGGCCGGTGATTTGGAGCTTCGCTTTAATCCTTCCACGGATAGTGGCGGCAGCGGATTCTATCGCTATCGCGTCTATCGGACGGATACCAAGTCAAAAACCAAATCTGAGATCGGAACCAGTTCAACAACAAGCTACACTGACACAACCGTCTGGGAAGGACAAACCGTCTACTACAGCGTCATCGCTGAGGACAACGCGGACAACCTGTCTGATCCGTCCGAGACTATCGGGATCATTATTCCTGCTGCCGATACCGAATCCCCGGGCGAGCCGGTTGGCCTCACCGCGACCCTGATCGGTGGCGAAGCGCTTTCCGTAGACCTTTCCTGGAAGCTGGCCGCGGATGACGGTTCTGGTGTCAGCGTCTATGAAGTGTTCAAACAGAATGATGCACCTGGTGTTCTTGATACACCGTATGCCGTGGTACGGTCAACCCGGTACACCGATACAGACGTAACCAATGGCGAACACTATATCTACTGGGTGCGGACACGTGACCTGGCAGGCAATGTCTCGTCAGCCGCATCGGTGAGTCTGACCGCACCGCTTGTTGGCATGGCACCTGTTGATCACGTCGCTTACTTCCCGCACCTGGCCACCGGCGCCAAGTGGTGGACCGGGTTCGCATTGACCAATACCAGTGGGGGGCCGGCCAACATCAGCATAGAATTCTTCGATTCAGGGGGATCCCTGCTGACCACACTGGCAGATCCAGTAACCCTTACCGGTGGCGAAAAGATTCTTACAACAATTGCAGCGCTGTTTGATAACAACGTACCGGAAGGCGCATCCTGGTGGCGTGTGTTATCCGATCAACCATTGAGCGGGTTTGAACTGTTCGGCCGGCCCAGCAACGACGACACCACTGAAGAAATGGTGGGCGTCAAGATTGCCAAGGGCACATCCACCCGGTTGATCTTCCCCATCGTAACTGTGGATGAAAATACCTGGACCGGGATTGCCATGGTGAACACCAGTGCCGGTGCCACGGCATCGGCGACTTTCTCGGCATATGCAGCAGATGGCACATTGCTGGCGACATCCGATCCGGTTGATGTACCCTCATTCGCCAAAACCGTTCGCTTGGCGGAAAGCTATTTCAACGATGAATTGCCCGAAGGAACCGCCATCCTGATCATGGAAGCAGACCAACCCTGCATCGGCTTCGAATTGTATGGATACAAGGATCATACGGGGCTGGCCGGTGTCAGTGCTGTTGCCTTGCAGGCGGAAGCATCCGAAGAGAAGCTGCAGCTGACAACAAAGGCCGCAGCGGACAATCCGTTCCGCTATCGTATCTCAAGAACACTTGAATCGGAGAACCAGCAGGTACAATACAAGGCCATCAACACATCAGCAGAGACTGTACAGTTGAACCAGATCACTTGGTTTGACGAAGATCAGCAGCTTATCATCGAAACAGAACTTCCCGGCATGGGTAGCCTGGAAGTGAGCATTCTTCCGGATGCCGTATATGGCATGCCGCTGGCCACTGAGATCCAGGCCACAGGCCCTCTGACTGTTTGCGAGACATTTGAAGACAGTACGGTCGGATACTTCGATTCCCTGTTTGCGATGTCGGATGGTACCGGCTCCAATCCAATCACCCACATTGCAAACAGCACAGGCTACTGGGACACCGATCTGTACCTGTGGAATCCGACACCTTACTTCAATGAAGTGACGTTGACCGTGTTTGGTTCTGATGGAACGATGTTGGATTTGAGTACCTCTGAACTGTCGAATCCGTTCATTGTTACCCTGGATCCGTTCTCTTCACTGGAAGGCGAAATTCATGAGCTGATCACGGACGATGAAACCGTGAAACAGATCGGCTGGATACAGGTGGAAAGCCAGTTTTCCTTGAACGGCTATTTTACCTTCGGTACCAAGGATGGACGAAAGATATCGGCGATTGAGCTGGAGTGAGATTGGCTCCGGTACGCAACATGCAATAACGTAACAAAGAAGGCTCCAGCCACAAACTGGCTGGAGCCTTCTTCAATGCGATCAATAATACTGTACTTCTGGCGTCAGCTTTTCTTGAACCACCAGCGCTGGCAGCCATAGAACAGGGTGGCGGTGATGGACCCCAAGCCATCGGCCAGCATGTCCTTCTGGGCATCCCAGACATCGCCCTGTACGCCCAGGAACGCAATGCCGGCTTCCGGGTCCGCCGCAACGGCAAATAGCCACTCAATGATCTCGTATACGGCGGCCACCGTGAAAATAAAGCAGATGCCGAAGAAGGCGCTGAGCCACCGGGAGTTGCTCCAGTTGTTCCGTTCCACCAGTTCGATGGCCGCAAATGCATAGAAGCCAACGGTGAAATGGGCCATCCGGTCAAAGTGGTTCCGTTCAAATCCGAACAGGTCGGTGACAAAACCGAACGGGACCCGCTCGAAGGTGAAGTGACCGCCAATCGTATGCAGAAACACCAGGACGAACATGAACAGGTAGGCGGTATCGGAAAACCGGAACTTCCGATATGTCAGTACCAGTCCCAATACGATAAGAAAGATCGGCAGATTTTCCGCGATCCAGATATCCCGGGCATGCGGGTTAAAAGATAAGATTGTGAATTCAACAAGATAAATGATCAGTAACACATGGGGAACGCCGAAACCGGTTTTCTCTTTCATTCAGTTTTCTCCCGCGGGTTTAATAGTGATTTGACTCTAGCAGATGGAAACTTCTGCTGCAACAACGGGTATTCCTTCAGAATCGTCTGAAAAGACGGCGGGATGCCTTGCACCCCCTGCTGGTTGCGGTACAATACGAAAAACGGAGGACGACATGAAAGATGGAGTCGTTAAGGCCACGAAGAATGCTGCCGGCAAGTATTATGTGGACAGAAAACAATGCATTCAATGCCAGGTGTGCGTGTCCATGGGTGAGGGCTTTTACGAGATGGATTGGGAAGAGGAGACGGCATTTGTCGTGTCACAGCCATCCGGAAAATCGGCGGAACGGGGTGTTCGGGAAGCCATGTTGAGCTGTCCGGTGGATTGTATCCATGATGACGGAGAGGAGTTCGGGGATGCTTTTTCTTGAGTTGGTGTTCCGGTTTACGGGGATTTTTCTGTTGCTGTGCCTGGGATTCAGCTTCCTGTATGAGTCGATGGAAACGGAGAGCTATTGTCCCGAGGAACTGGCCCTTCCGGCCCTGGCCACGCGGGTTCTGGGTGTGGTGCTGACCGTGGGCAGCGTGTTTCTCTGCATCTGGCAGATGATTCAGATCAAGCTGTGAGTCGACGGTCTGGTGCCCTGTCCGAGTGGGTGGCGGCCCTGTTATTGACCCTCAAGGGGTTTCGAATCCTGGGGCGCAATGTCCATGTGGGTGGCGGTGAACTGGATCTTATTGCAAAACGTGGTTCTACGTTGGTATTTGTTGAAGTAAAATTCAGGCGGGACGACCGGTTCGGGGATGCCCAGTCTTTCGTGCATGACCGAAAGCAGCATCTGCTGAAACGGGCAGCCCTGGGGTATATGAACCGGCAACGGATCAACCCGGAACATCAGTCATACCGGTTTGATGTGATTGCCATTGACGGATGGAGAATCCGGCATATTCAACAAGCATTTTCCTGAGAAGGGAAGAGGTGATTTGATGAAACTGGTGAAGAACGCAGTTGGGCGAATGGTACCCGAGGAAATCAATGGTAAAGCGATCGCTCCCTTTGCCGGAATCGGTAAGCACAGGCCGTCGGGACACAAGGCCGGGCCGCCCATTCTGTCCGGTGCTGACTATACCGCGTCCAAGCTTCTGGGTTCCATTGATGCGGCATTGGACAAGACTGAGTTGAAGGATGGGATGACCGTGTCGTTCCATCATCATCTGCGTAACGGCGACCGTCTGGTGAACCTGGTGGTACAGAAACTGGCAGACCGGGGTATCAGGGGGATTACCCTGGCCCCTTCCGCGCTGTTTCCGGTGCACGAACCCCTGCTGGACCACATCAAGTCCGGTGTGATTGCCAATATTGAAGGGTCCATGAACGGCCCTATCGGTCGTCTGTGTACCATCGGCGGTTTCCAGAAAACCGGCGTGCTCCGCTCCCATGGGGGACGGTACCGGGCGATCCAGGACGGTGACCTCCACGTGGACCTGGCGTTCATCGCCGCACCGAGCGCGGATGCCCACGGCAACGCCAACGGGGTCAATGGGCCATCAGCTTTCGGTTCCATCGGATTTGCATTGGCGGATTCCCTGTATGCAGACCAGGTTGTGGTTGTGACAGATAACCTGGTCGACTTTCCCTGCTATCCCTGGGCGATCCAGGGCGGCAACGTGGACCATGTGGTTACGTTGGATTCTTTGGGTGATCCGGACAAGATTGTGTCCGGGACCACACGGATTACCGAAGACCCGGAACGACTCAAAATTGCCCGGTGGGCAGCGGAACTGGTACGGGATGCCGGTCTGATCGATGAACCGGAATTCAGCTTCCAGGCAGGCGCCGGGGGCATGTCCCTGGCGTTCGTGAAGGATATTGGTGAATTCATGCGGGAAAAGGGTGTTTCGGCATCGTTTGCCCGCGGCGGTTCCACCCAGTTGCTGGTGGATCTGCTGGATGAGGGACTGGTGAAGTTCATCCTGGACGGCCAGTGCTTTGACAAGGCGGGCATCCGGTCGCTGGCGGAGAATCCCCGGCATATCGATACCAATCCGTTCACGTCTTATTGCTACCACACCAAGGGCTGTTTTGCGCCGAAAGTAAAAGTGTCGGTGCTGGGTGCTACCGAGATCGACCGGAACTTTAACGTCAATGTCAACACGCATTCTGATGGATGGCTGCTTCACGGGATCGGCGGATTCCAGGACACAACCGACGCTTACCTCACGGTGATCACGGCACCGCTGGTGCGCAAGGTGCATCCCATCGTTGTGGACGATGTGATGACCGTTACCGCGCCGGGGGAAGCCATTGACGCGCTGGTCACAGATTATGGTATCGCCATCAATCCCCGTCGTCAGGATCTGCTGGATCGATTGCAGGGATCCGGCCTGCCACTGGTAAGTATGGAAGAATTGTATGACAAGGCCACTGAGTTGATCGGTGGCAACCGGGCCCCGAGACCGGAAACCACGGACCGGGTCGTTGCCGCTATTGAATGGCGCGATGGGACCCTGATTGACGTGGTCCGGCAGTTGGCCAACGGTTAATCGGAGGCGTTTTGAAAACGGGAATTATCGGACTGAAGTCCAGCGGCAAGACAACATTGTTCAACGCGTTGACCGGACAGCAGGCCCAGACCGGTTATGGTGCCAATCGACTGGAAGTAAACATGGGAACCGTGCCGGTACCCGACGAACGGCTGGATAAGCTGACGGCGATCTTTGAACCCAAGCGCCAGGTCAATGCCACGGTTGAATACCTGGATGTGGCCGGTGTGGAGGGAGAAGGACCCATGGATCCGGCCGTGCTGAACCAGATCAAGGTGACGGACGCCCTGTTGGTGGTAGTCCGGGCGTTTGAAGATGCCAATGTGATCCATCCCTTTGATTCCGTCGATCCGTTGCGGGATTTTCAGAACTTGATGGAGGAATTCATCCTGTCCGACCAGGCGATCGCGGAAAACCGTATCGGGAAGCTGGAAAAGATCGTACAGGGTAGTAAAACGGCACCGGAGCGGACCGAGTATGACCTGTTGCAGCGCATTGTCAAGCACCTGGAGGACATGAAGCCGATCCGGGAAATGACCCTGAGTGAGGAGCAACGGAGAATGGTTCGCGGCTTTCAGTTCCTGACGCAGAAACCGATCCTGGTGGTCATCAATACCGGGGAAGGGCAGGATGGTCAGGCAATTCTGGATCAATTCCACAAGGTCAGTGACGACATGCAGGACGTGGACGGAATGGTGGTTTCTGCCCAGATTGAAATGGAAATCAGCCAGTTGCCCGATGATGAGCGGGACATGTTCATGGAGGACCTGGGGATCACCTCACTGGCAAAGAACCGGGTGCTGCAGACGTCCTACGACCTGTTGGGCTACATGTCGTTCTTTACGGTGGGGCCGGACGAATGTCGGGCCTGGACCATCCGGGAAGGGACCATTGCGCAGAAGGCAGCCGGGGAAATTCACTCGGACATCGAGCGGGGATTTATCCGGGCCGAAACGGTTCATTATGATGATTTCATCGCGGCTGGCAGCTTAACAAAGTGCAAGGATGAGGGGAAGATGCGGTTGGAGGGGAAAGAATATATCGTACGCAACGGCGATATCATCAATTTCCGTTTCAACGTCTGACGCACACTGTTGGGCGATAGCGGCGTTGGTCTTCTCCTCAACATGCTCACGTACACCTTACGTACGCTGCGCTGTTTCGTCGTCGACCGCCTTGCTCTAGCCCAACATTGAGCGTCAGTGTGTGGTTATGTACGCTGAGCGCTTTCGCCTTTGTCCGCCTTGTCTAAGACCAAAATACGGGCCGCTGGTAAATTCGCCATACGGCGCGAGCTGTTTCGTCGTGAGGACAAGAATACTCACGTACGTTTGTGTACGCTCCGTTTCTTGTCCTCACTCCGCCTTGCCTGAACGAAAACATGCGCCGTCAGTATTGATTCTGCTACAGCCCAACATTGAGCCTCAGACTGCGTGCGCGTTGGACCGGGGTAGCTGTCCCTTTCTCACTCAGACTCAAACTCGGACTCAGTCTTCTGTATAAACATACACCGTCAGGTTGTGTCTGGTTTGTTCGTGGTAT
>CAZDKZ010000045.1:0-20172 GCA_964506215.1 uncultured Holophagae bacterium | reverse complement strand
TCCGGCAAGCGGGGCGTGAATGACGGATCCGGATAATTCAACCGGTACAAATGATGGGAGTCCGTATGCCGGATGACACTCAGGCGACCGGGTTCGGTCAGCAGGTCCCGGATAAACGTCTGCCGGTCATACGGCGTGGGTGAATAGGACATCAGCAGATGGGTAATGCCCATGGCCTTCAGTTGCACCAGCAAAGTTGCATGATCGGTAATCCCGTATACATCCTTCAAGCGGGTATCCATGGTGTCGATGGCCGGGATTTCCGGATGATAATAGAAGAAATACGGGGTCTGGGACACCAGCACCCGGTCAGCCGGACTCAGGTGTTCGTTTACGACCTGTCTCATTTCACCATAGTGAAAGGCCTTTCGGAAATATGGATTGGACCACCACAGGTTGAACACCACCACACCTGCTGTCACCACTGTCAGGCCTGCAATGACCGCTTTCCGCCTGATCGGCAATGCAAAGGCACTCACCACGATCACCGGCACCACCGTCAGCACATATCGGGGGCTGAGAATGAAAATATTCCGGTTTACCGGCAGGAAATGAATCGCCAGGTAAACCAGGACAAAGCCCAGTGCCCCGAAAAACAACCCATGCTCCCGGTCCTTCTTCCGGAAAAAGCCCGTGATCAGCACGGCCACAGCCAGTGAAACAGTCAATCCGAAGGCGGACAGTCGGCAGAACGGGGCCAGGTATCCGAACAGGATCCGGGCCGGCCCGGATGCCATCCCACGCTCTACGAACTGGTACTTGAATACCGCTGCCACCAGGTCCGTGCCGAATGTATCTGCAACAACAGTGGACATGGCCAGGTGATGATGCTTCAGCAACACCACCCCGTAGGGCAATCCGCCCACGCAGACAGCAATCAGCCCGAAACGGAACAGCCATCTGAAATCCAACCGCCGGTTCATCCAGATATGGGCAATACCTGCCATGGGCAGAATCAACAGTCCGATGGTGTGACTGAGCAATGTCATCCCGGCAAGAACACCGGCCGCGCCACTGTGATTCTCCCTGTCATCCGTGAGCACGATCAGTGTTGCCAGCACAAAGAAGACCCGGATAACGGTGGAGAAACCTTCCACACCGGACCGTACCAGCAGCGGGGTCGACGCCACCAGCAGCAATGCCAGGCCGGCCTGCAATGTACCGGCCCGGTCCCGCACACCCTGGAATACCAGCAGAAAAATTAACACAAGGTAAAACGGTGCCACATACGGAACACCGGATGACAGTCCAAACAGGTGCAGCCCGGTGTACATCAACGGCAGCATGGGCGGATGGGAAAACCAGTTGAACAGGGCCACCGAACGGCCCGCTTCCACGAACGGATATTCCCGGACAGACAGGGCTTCAAAAAACGTGCGGCCGATCAGCTGGTAGTTGGTGGGATCAAACGCGGTGACCGAAGACGTCACACACAGAAAAACCGGCAGAGCCAGTACCAACGGAACCAATATCCATGGGTCCGGACATTTCCATTGGGGTTTTTCCCGGTACCAGGCCAGTCCCGCCGCCACAAGGGCAAGGGCAGGAAGCAGCAACCGATAGACCGTGGCGGGCAACCCCGGACAGGCCAGCAACAGCAGATACAACGTCATTGCAACAGCCATGGGCGCCATGCCCACGGCCAGTATGAAACGGACAGCCGGACGGGTGTGCTTCAGAAGCAGGAACAGGGCCAGTGTTGTCCCTGCTCCCGTCACCACGGCTTCAATCATCCGCCAGTTTCCGGTTGAATCCGACCATCATCACATAAGCGAATGCTGCGAGAATCCCGAGAAAAATACCGCCGATCAGCATCCAGATCAGCTTGGGAAAAATCTTCTGGTCCGGGTATACCGCCTGGTCAATAATGGTCATCTCTTTCGTCTTGCCCGCAATCTCCAGTTTGGACACCAGCCCCTGGGCGTAGATCTCCGCGTATCCTTTCTGTGCCGCGTCAAACTCACTGAGCAACTCGGCATAACGTGTTTTCAGCGGATAATATGCCTGTTCCAGTTTTCGCAGGTCTCCCTGCAACCGAGTGACGGACTTCTTCCGCTTGTCATACAGGTTGCGCAGCTCTTTGAGTTCGGTTTGTGTGTTCAACTTGATCTGGTCACTGGTCGCCGTACTCATCCTGGCTTCCAACTCGAGGATCCGGTTCTGCAACTGGGACAGGGGGACAAACTGGGCCTCTCCCCCGCCGGTTACCGATTGGAAAATACCCTCACCCATGTTGGCCTGGATCTCCATCATCGGATAGGTGCCCTGTGTTCCGATTTCCTCTGCGATGATCCGGTTTCGCAGCGCATCCACCTGCAGGGCCATCTGGTTGACCGGATTTTCCAGGAGGAACGTATCCAGTTGCAGCTTGCTTTCCGCCAGCTTCTCCCGTGCGGAAACCACTTCACTTTCGGTGAAACTGCGTCCCACGGAAACTTCCTGCTCAATCACGGACCGGTTCAGTTTCAGCGCTTCCTCACCCACTGCCCGGGCGATATCGTGGGCGGTACCGGCGTCCCCGAAGGTAACCACCAGGTCAATGATTGCCGTATCCTCCACGCTGGTGACTTCAAATGAACGACGGAAATTCTCAAAGTCCAAGCCGAATCGACCGGCAATGTCCAGTTGTTCGAACACCGACCGGAAAATGGACTCGTTGTCCACGAACTGCAGATAGGTGTCAATATCCAGGTCTTTCCCTTCCAGGTTGCGTCGAATCAACTTGGATTCCAGTACCATGAACGTCACACTGCACTCATAGATGGATGGCAGCACCACGTAGGCAATTCCGCCAATCAGGATTCCGGCAATAAACAGGACAATTGCCATTTTCAGTTTTTCTTTCAGGATTCGGACAAATTCAAGAATTTCCATTCAAAACCTCACATTTGCAATCGATCAGTACCCGGTCTTCCATCATCAGGCGGACCGTCAACGCCGCACCGATTTCAACCGCGGCCACCCCCTCCGGTGTCCCCGTAAACAGCAGATCACCCGGTTCCAGGGGCACCCGTGATTCCAGAAATGCCACCAGTTCTACCAGCGGAAACAGCTTCTCTTTATACGAACCACGCTGACGCAATTCCCCGTCTACCCATGTCTCAATGGACAGGTCACCCAGCCGGGACAGGGGCACCTCCACCATCTGCCGGCTCACAACGGCGGAACCGGCGAAGCACTTGGCCTCAAACCAGGGCCAACCCTTTTTCTTGATTTCATTCTGCACGTCCCGTGCTGTCCAGTCCAGACCGCATCCCACCAGTACTGTTTCCTGTTTGTGCAGCGCAGCTGTCCCACCCGGCAGCATGAACACCATTTCTCCTTCAAAATGAAGATTTTTCGTATGCTTTGGATAAGGTATCCCCGTTTCGATGGACAGGCAGGAAAGCGGTTTCATGAAAATCAACGGGCGCTCCGGGCGCTCGTTCTGCAGTTCTTCAATATGCTTCGCATAGTTTCGTCCGACAAAATACAGGTTCTGCGGCAGTTGTGTCTCACATGTTTTCCAATGGGTCACGTTTCCTCCATCCCGCCCGTTGTTTGTTTATTCACCGGATACCAGCAGCACCACGACGGAACAGCTGAGTCCTTCCTTCCGTCCCAGGGCACCCATGGATTCCGTTGTGGTTGCCTTGATGTTCACCCGGTTCTTGCTCACATGAAGCATGCCGGCAATGGACTGACGAATCTGTTCCCGGTACGGATTGATCCGGGGCTCCTGGCCGACAACGGTAATGTCCGCGTTTACCGGTTTCAGTCCTTTCTCCGAGATCAGTGCCATCACGTGTGCAGTCAGCAGACTGGAGTCAGCGTCCTTGAACCGGTCATCCGTGTCCGGAAACAGAACACCGATATCCCCCATGCAGGCTGCCCCCAGCAGGGCATCCATCAATGCATGCAGGACCACATCTGCATCCGAATGGCCGGCCAGACCATAGTCCACGTCAATGGAAACACCACCAAGAACCATGGAACGTTCCGGATCAAAACGGTGAAAATCAATTCCCTGTCCTACCCTCAGGTCCCGCACGTCAACCTCCAGAGTGCCCGTGCGGCACGCAGGTCCGCCGGTTCGGTAATCTTGATATTCAATGGCCAGTCCTCAACCGGCAGCATGGTCACGTTCTCCGCACTGAGCAACGTGGATTCATCCGGATAGGACAACTGGCGCTTTGAGAAACAAAGGGAGAAGATGGTCAATGTCGCCCCCTGGGGCGTGGTCACAACAGCCAGGTCTTTCCGTTCAAGGGTTTCACCGAATCCGTCTTCTTTCAGCCGCCGGGCTGTTCCGGACACCGGCACATACGGAATTGCCGCCCCATGGGTACGGACCCCCCAGATCACCGCATCTACTGTTTTGTCGTTGAGAAACGGACGGACGCCATCATGGACCAGGACAACACTGTCCCCGTGATAACCGGCATCGACCAGCGTATTAATGGCACGCTTCACCGAATCAGACCGCTCCTTACCCCCGGTAATCACCTGGACCGGAAATGTCAGATGGGCCAGTTCTTCCACGAATCGGTCTTCAAACCCTTCCGGCGCGGTGACAATGGTATGATCCGGATTCACTGATTTGAAGAAAGTGGCTGTCCGAAAAAGAATAGACTGCCCTTCAATAGACTCCAGCTGCTTGGGATAAGGCTTTCCAAAACGCTTGCCGATCCCGCCGGCTGTCAGTATGAGAAGAACCGGACTTTCCATGACACCCCCCACCACGGCATCCCGGCCGGACAGGGCCCGATCTTATCCTTCGAGTTTTTTCAGGCTCTCTGCCAGGATTCCGTGCTGTTCTTTGAGCTCATTATACTTGGTTCGGTTCTTTTCCACCACGTCCCGGGGCGCCTTGGCGAGAAAATCTTCATTTTTCAGCTTCCGGTCGATCTTGGTCAGCTCATTGTCCAGCTTGGTCATTTCCTTTGAAATCCGGTCAATTTCCGCGTTCTTGTCCAACAGATCGTCCAGACAGACGCCAAATTCCACGCCGGGGACAACCCCTTTGCTGTACATCCGGTCTTCCGGAAGCGCCGATACCACGGTCAGCGTTTCCACGCCGGCCAGGAACCGTACCAGGTCCTGTTGCTCCATGATCAGCGCTGCCACATTCTCTTCAGCGACCATGTCCACCGGAATCTTCTTTGATGGCGGAATGTTCTTTTCAGACCGGATATTGCGGACCCGGGACACGAAATCCTTCAACAGGTCAAACCGGCTTTCCGATTCCGCGTCTTCCCAGTCCTGTCGGGGAACCGGGAATGTCTCAACGGCCAGGCTTTCTCCCCGTCCGGGCAGTTTCTGGTACAACTCTTCGGTGATATAGGGCATGAACGGGTGCAGCAGTTTCAGCGTGCGGACCAGGATCTGGACCAGGAGACGCTGGAGCTGATCATCACCGGCCATCAGCCGGGGCTTGGATGCCTCGATATACCAGTCACAGAAATCATCCCACAGGAAGTGATACAGCTGGTTGGCCGCCTCGTGGAACCGGAATTCCGCGATGCACTTGTCAACCGAGTCAATCAGCCGGGACAACCGGGACAGGATCCACTTGTCGGTCAGGTTCAATTTGCCATAATCAATGGCCGAAATATCCAGGTCATCCTCGATGTTCATCAGTACGAACCGGGTGGCATTCCAGATCTTGTTGCAGAACGCCCGGTATCCTTCCAGGCGTTTCTCGGACAGGGAAATGTCCGTACCCGGAACCGCCATCACCGACAGGGTAAACCGCAATGCATCGGTCCCATACTGGTTCATCACGCTCAACGGATCAATGACGTTCCCCTTGGACTTGGACATCTTGGAACCGTGCTCATCTCTCACCAGCGCGTTGAAGTACACGGTGTCAAACGGCACATCGTCCATAAATTTCAATCCCATCATGATCATCCGGGCCACCCAGAAGAATAGAATGTCAAATCCGGTGAGCAGAACGGAGGTGGGATAGAACGTCTTCAGGTCCTCGGTTTCATCCGGCCAGCCCAGGGTCGAAAATGGCCAGAGGGCGGAGGAAAACCAGGTATCCAGCACGTCGGGATCCTGGACCAGGTCCGGTGATTTGCAATGGACACATTCGGTGGGATCGGTTTCCGATACCGTCACCCGGCCGCAATCCTCACAATGCCAGGCGGGAATCCGGTGGCCCCACCAGAGTTGCCGGGAAATACACCAGTCATGGATATTGCGCATCCATTCATAATAGGTTTTCACCCATTTACCGGGCACGAACCGGATGTCGCCGTCTTCCACAGCCTTCAACGCGGGTTCCGCCAGCGGTTTGATCTTCACGAAC
Organism: uncultured Holophagae bacterium; assembly: GCA_964506215.1. Classification (GTDB taxonomy): domain Bacteria; phylum Acidobacteriota; class Holophagae; order Thermotomaculales; family Thermotomaculaceae; genus CAZDKZ01. The sequence continues at coordinate 13,877 of CAZDKZ010000045.1, read as the reverse complement.
CACTGGGTGGATATGGCCGGTTCAACAATGGTGGCGCAACGATCGCATTCCCCCACCGCATGGGCGTGGGGCTTGATCTGTTCCACCAATCCCAGTTCTTCCATGCGCTTCACCACGTTTTTCCGGGCCACAAACCGGTCCTGACCGGCAAATTCGCCGGCAACAGCAGTCATCAGACCATTCTTGTCAATCACGCAAACTGTATCCAGGTTGTGGCGCTGACCGCATTCAAAGTCGTTGGGATCATGGGCGGGTGTTACCTTGACGGCACCGGTACCGAATTCTTTCTCAACAAAATTGTCCGCGATAATGGGAATCTCCCGATCCATGATGGGCAGCAGTACCGTCTTCCCCACCAGGTCCGCGTACCGTTCATCTTCGGGATGGACCGCAATGGCCGTATCGCCCAGCATGGTTTCCGGTCTCGTGGTGGCAATCACCAGGAATTTATCCGAGTCCTTGACCGGATACCGGAAATACCAGAGCTTGCCCTGGCGGTCCTGGTGTTTCACTTCCAGGTCCGAAATGGCGGTTTCACAACGGGGACACCAGTTGACCAGCATGGTATCCCGGTAAATCAGCCCTTCCTCGTACATGGTCACGAATACTTTACGTACCGCCTTGGAAAGGCCCGGATCCAGGGTAAACCGGTGGCGTTTCCAGTCTACCGAACAACCCAGTTTTCTCAGCTGGTTCATAATGGCGGATTCATTTTCATCTTTCCATTGCCAGACCCGTTCTTCAAATGCATCGCGGCCCAGGTCATTCCGTGTCTTGCCTTCGGTTGCCAGTTGCTTTTCCACCACGTTCTGGGTGGCAATACCCGCATGGTCCACGCCGGGCAGCCACAGGGTATTCTTGCCCTTCATCCGCTGATAACGGACATAGACATCATGGAGGGTGTACACCAGGGCATGGCCCATGTGCAGGTTGCCTGTGATATTGGGCGGGGGAATCACCACAGAGAACGGTTCCTTGTCTGACGCAGCATCCGCCTCAAAATATCCACGCGCTTCCCACATCTCGTACCACTGCTTTTCCGCCTTGCTGTGGTCATACCCCTTGTCGATCAGAATCTTCGCCATATGGTACTCCGGTTCAATCGGTTTTTTTCTTCATCAGCACACCGGCTGCCTCAATGATCATCCACACTTCCAGTGTCAATACGGCAAGGCCGGTCAGAAGCAATAGTATATTCTGTTTGGCCAGATAATCAAGGATGTTGAGCACCATTGCATATCCCGTCATACCGATCATGAAAACCATCGGAACGGCCGCCACCCAGACATTCGACCCCTTCCGTTGCAGGTAAACCGTAATGACCAGCAGCGCCAGGCCAGCCAGTAACTGGTTCACCGCCCCGAACAGCGGCCACAGCGTCAACGCACCGGTCCCCCCCTTGTGGGAAAACGCAAGCACCGCCGCCATTGCTACTGCCAGGAAAGTGGCCACATACTTGTTGGCGATTTTCGGCATCCGGTAGTCCAGCGCCAGCTCTGAAATCACGTACCGCTGAATCCGGGCCGCGGTGTCCAGCGTGGTACCCGCGAATGAGACCAGGAACACGCCGAAAATCGTCGCTGCCAGTGAGTGGGGAATGCCAAGCGAACCGATCATGTTCACCGCGCCGGTTACAAATGCCGCCAGCTTGGCGTTCAACCCCTGGATGGCACTCCAGGATCCATAATGATGGAGCCAGGCCGCCTTCCCCGTCAACATGGTGCCACCGGCCATGGTACCCAATCCGATCCCGGCACCAACCGCGGCAATCACCAGTGCGGCCAACACACCTTCCAGCAGCATGGAGCCATACCCGATAGGTAACGCGTCGGTTTCCCGGTTAATCTGCTTGGCAGTGGTGCCCGAGCCCACCAGCGCGTGGAAACCGGAAATTGCGCCACAGGCAATGATGATAAACAGGAACGGAACCATGGATGGTGCGCCGGCGGGATTTGCCTGAACCGCCGGTGCAACGATCACCGGATGGGCCACAAGCACACCCACCATGAGCAATGCCAGGATGATAACCAGTTGCAGGGAATTGATGAAATCCCTGGGCTGGAGCAGCAGCCATACCGGGAGGGTAGATGCGACAAACGCATACACAAACAGCAGGATCATCCAGACTTCCGTTCCGGAAACAGGCCCCAGCGCGGGCATGGTCATCGGAAAAGCGGTACCCAGGACAATGGTCAAATACATCAGGACAATGGCAACCAGCGACGCGATCAGAATATTGCCGTTTTTCCGATACACATACCAGCCCACCACCATGGAAATCGGAATCTGGGTCCAGACCGGGATCACCGAAGCCGGATACATGGTAAACAGCAGGGCGATAATCAGGGCAAACACGGCAATCAGCATCCACAATTCAAAGAAGATGATTAACAGGAACAGCAACCGGGTGCGATGGTTCACCAGCTTCGTGGTGATTTCCCCGATGGACAACCCCCGATTTCGCATGGACACAACAAGTGCGCCCAGATCATGGAGACCACCCATGAGAATGGACCCGAAAATGACCCAGAGCATAGCAGGCAGCCATCCCCAGATCACCGCGATTGTGGGCCCGACAATGGGTCCCAACCCGGCAATTGACGTAAAGTGATGCCCGAACAGCACACTCTTCTTCGTGGGCAGATAATCAACGTTATCCTGAAGTTCATGGGCAGGCGTAATTCGGCTGTCATCCAGCCGGAAAATCTTCCTCCCCAGGAACCGTCCATACAGACGATAAGCCAGCAAATACGCACCAACGGTCAGAACAATCAACAATACCGCGTTCATCGTGGCCTCCCATCCAATCATGTTGCGTGACAATTCTAGCACTTGAAACCGGCAACGTCCTGCCCAAGACGCTGTCCGTCCGCATCCCTTGACGAAATTCGGGGCGGGACCTATACTGGACCGGAATCTGCGCAAAACGGAGGCACCGATCAAACCCGATTTTTTCCTCGTAGGGGCGGCCAAAGCCGGCACCACATCGCTGTACCATTATCTGCGGGCGCACCCCGATATCTATCTCAGCCCCATCAAGGAACCCAACCATTTTGCAACCGACATCCGGCCCGACCGCATCCGTCCCGCATTGCGCCGGGCACTGGATGGAAACCTGGACCGGTTCCGTAAATCGGACGGACATCTCCATATCCACATCGCCCTGGTAACCGACCGGACGGAATACCTGGAACTGTTCAGTGCTGCCGGAAATGCCCGTGCGGCAGGGGAATGCAGCGTATCCTATCTCCCTTCCGCTGAAGCAGCAGGGAACATCCGTCAATTCAATCCCGACGCCCGGATCATCATGGTATTGCGGGATCCCATCCACCGGGCACTGTCCCAGTATCGGATGGACCGGAAGATCGGGTCCATTGATGTCGACTTTGAAACGGCGGTCCGGGAAGATCTGGCGAAGACGGGTCCGGCATGGGGGGAACAGCGGAATTATTACTGGAACGGTATGTATGCCGGACAAGTCAAACGTTTCCTGAACCTGTTTCCAAGGGAACAGGTCAAGATCATTCTCCAGGAAGACCTGAAAGCAAATACCCGTCGGGAAGTAAGTGACGTATTTTCATTCCTGGGCGTGGACCCGGACCTGGACACTTCGGTTGACAACACATTCAACAGGGCCCAGGAACCCCGTTGGGGGAAACTGAATCGGTTCCTGCAGAAAAGCGGTCTGAAACTGGTACTGAAACGGCTGGTCCCGGACAGATGGATGCAGAAAACCCTGTCCGTTTATTACAGAGATGCGGATCCTGTTGAGATACCGCCCGTCCTTTACGATGAGCTGTGTGCATTGTACCGGCAGGATGTTGCGGCATTATCGAAACTCCTGAACAGGGACCTCTCGCACTGGCTCACACCCCGCGTCAACTGACATTCTCCGGTTTTTCCCGTCAACGTACGCTGATACCAAAAAAAAAGACCCGCATGAAGCGGGCCTTCTTGTTTTCTACTGTTTACAGTAATCAGTAGCGGTCACGCCGGGGGCGATCTTCGCGGGGGATGGACACGTTCACTTTCAGTGCACGGCCAGCCATGTCTTTTCCGTCCAGTGCGGTAATCACAGCCTGGGCTTCCTGTTCGGTGCCCATATCAACAAAACCGAATCCACGGGACTGGCCCGTCATACGGTCGGTGATGATGCGTACAGATTCAACGTTTCCGTGCTCGGCACACATGCCGCGCAATTCATCTTCGGTGGTGGCGTACGGGAAATTCCCGACATACAAACTCTGAGACATTCAAAAGCTCCTTGGAAAAAATGTAACGGGGAAATGACCTGATATGAGGCAGGAAAGATCAGCCGTCGAAGGATAATCTCACGAATTGGCACAATAGGGAAGCTTTTTTTCATATATATGAAATATTTATTGTCCGGGTTGTTTGATTTTACATGGGATCCAGAAACATCTCCCGGCTGGAAACCTGGTTCAGTTTCATCTTCAGGACCCGGATTTTTTTCTTCAGTAATATCCGCTCGCGCCAGTCAACCTGGTCTGACGGTTCCAGGAGAATGCGCTCCGCATAGGCTTCACGAAACACGGCCCTTGTGGGTTTGTCCCCGTAAAAAAGGAAACCGGAGGCCTGGCTGTTACGGTCCAGCCACTTCCGGAATTCCCGTACATCATGAATACCCACAGTATCACCCCTCACCAACGCAACCTGTTCCTGGGAAACAACGGCCTTGAACATTTCCCTGTATCGGAGGGACGATTCGCATCCGCAATAATCCTGGCGATACAGATCATGCTGCCGCGCTTCGTCCACCGACTTCTGGAAACCACCCTGTTTCTTGAAATCGGATTCCAGGTAGGTAATGGCAACCTGATCGGCCACCCGGTTACCAATCCGGTTCACCCGATCCACCGATTTATGCGGACTGACGGTCAGCACTGAAGCGAACGCGTCAAACCCATGATCCGCCGCGTAACGGGCTGTTTCTTCCAGACGCATGTGATAACAGCGGGAACAGCGACCGGCTTTCTCCGGTTGATACAGGTATTCATCGGCCCAGTCATGGAACCGGTCCGGTTGATAATCCGGTGACACCAGTTTATATCCCTTCTCCTCCGCAAGACGCTTCATCTCCGCCGCCCGTTTGTCATGTTCGTCGGACGGAAAAATGTTGGGATTATAAAAAAAACAGGTTACATCCCATTCATCGGCCAGCATATCCGGTATATACGCCGCATCGGGCGCGCAACAGATGTGGAGCAGCAGTTTCTTTCTCATATCACCAGTATATCCCATTGTTCAGGATTTGTTCTTTCTGCGGATGTACAGAGTCTTGGATACGGCAGCCACCACCTCGCCGTCTGCATCCGTTACATTCACCGACCAGAGCGGCCGGTATGGATTGCCGCTTTTCGTCTGCTCCCGGACATCCCGCAGCATGTCATCGGAAATCTCGAACAGAACAGATACGGTCCCCCTGCCGGGCTTTCGGAATGTTACGGTTGCGGCCTGGTCCCAGACCACATACTCCCGGCCCAGGATCCGGATCAGCATCAGCATGAAAAACGGGTCGGTCATGGCATACAACGAACCGCCAAAATGGGTCTTTACATAATTCCGGTTGTACCATCGCAGCTTCATCGCCACCTTGATTTGCCGGAAGTCGGGCGTAATCGATTGGATACGGATACCGGCACCCAGGTAGGGCGGATACAGATTCATGAATCGTCTGAACCAGCCTGCAGTCATCTTCATCCAGCGGTCTCCTCCCTGACGGTTCTATTGTACACAGCCGTGGGAGAACCGCGTTGGAAACTTATTTCCTTACAACTTCGTAATGTCTTACTTGACAAACCTGTCCCGTCCCACTACCGTGATGAGAACGACTGGAGGTTGAACCGTTGAGAAATCATCTTGACCGTCCCCGAACAACTCATCTTTCCAGCACACACTGCCAATATCGATGCGTCGGAGGTCGTACGCGGTGCCGCGGATCCTGGTCCGAAACGGCACCGGTCTGCACCTGTTGACGTTCAACACGCCTTTCCCCTCACCAATCAACAACCGTTATCGAACACATATCAAGGAGCATTGAAATGTCCAGAATTTTTCATAATGTAGTCGAATTAACCGGCCACACCCCCCTGGTCCGGCTGAACCGGGTAACCGAAAATGCCGTCGCCGAGGTACTGGTGAAGCTGGAGTTCTACAATCCCGGATCCAGTATCAAGGACCGGATCGGGGTTGCCATGATCGAAGCGGCAGAGCTGGCCGGCGTCATCGGTCCGGACACCGTCCTGGTGGAACCCACTTCGGGTAACACCGGTATCGCCCTGGCATGGGTAGCGGCAGCAAAGGGATACAAGCTCACCCTCACCATGCCCGATACCATGAGCATGGAGCGCCGTTCCCTGCTGGGGGCCCTGGGCGCTGAACTCATCCTGACACCGGGGAAGAAGGGCATGCAGGGGGCCATTGAACAGGCGGAAGCACTGGTTGAAGAAAATCCAGATGCCGTCATGCTGCAACAGTTCAGGAACAAGGCCAATCCGGACATCCATCGCCGTACCACCGGCATGGAAATCTGGGAAGACACGGATGGCGAGGTGGATATCTTTGTCAACGGTGTGGGAACCGGCGGCAGTATTACCGGCATTTCCGAATGCCTGAAACAACGGAAACCCGCCCTGGTCACAATCGCTGTTGAGCCGGAAGATTCCCCCGTGCTGTCCGGCGGTCAACCGGGACCGCATAAGATCCAGGGGATCGGCGCTGGATTTGTACCGGAAGTATTGAACCGGTCGATCATTGATGAAGTCATCCGCGTATCCAATACAGACGCATTTGCCATGTCCCGGAAACTGGCCCGGAAAGAAGGACTGCTGGTGGGCATTTCTTCCGGCGCAGCCATTCACGCGGCCATACAGGTAGCAGAACGGGAAGAAAACAAGGGCAAACAGATTGTGGTTGTCGCCATGGATTCCGGTGAACGATACCTGAGTTCAGGCCTCTACGAGTAAGTTTTCGGGGGCTGATCATGCCCCCTTCCTTCCGTTGCATCCATGCAAAGACTGTGGTTTAATCAGTAACAGTTCCTGTGCGCATTGGGGCTCGCACGATCAAATTACACGCAGTATTTCAACATGGGGGGAAAACCATGACAAAATCGCTGAAAGGCACCCGGACACTGGAAAACCTGATGAAAGCATTCGCCGGGGAATCACAAGCGCGAAACCGGTATACGTTCTATGCATCTATCGCACGCAAAGAAGGCTATCGCCAGATCGAAGCCCTGTTCCTGGAAACCGCCGACAATGAACGGGAACATGCCAAACGTTTCTACAAACATGCGGTGGAAAATCTTGGCGCTGAAGAACCCGTGATGGTGGACATCAAAGCAGACTACCCGGCCCAGCTGGGAAATACCCTGCAGAACCTGAAAGCCGCCGCAGCCGGCGAGAACGAGGAACACACCATCCTGTATCCGGAATTCGCAAAAATAGCGGAAGAAGAAGGATTTAACGCAGTTGCCGTCCAGTTCCGCAAAATCGCAGATGTGGAAGTATCCCACGAACAGCGTTTCCTGAAACTGGCCGCCAACATTGAAAACGGCAAGGTGTTCAAGAAAGACGAACCCGTTCGCTGGAAATGCCGGAATTGCGGCTACATTCACGAAGGGGCCGCAGCCCCGGACATGTGCCCCGCCTGCGCCCATCCGCTGGAGCACTTCGAACTGATGGTGGAAACTTACTGAGTCAACGATTCAGCGACCGGAATTGAAAAACAAACGAGCCGCCGGATTCGGCGGCTCGTTTTCTTTATCAATAAGAATTGGGAATGATACAGAGAAACTTCAGCACCGCGTCCCCCGTGTTTTCAAACTGGTGCTTCTCTCCACCCGGGACAAAGGCAAATGTACCGGGGGAAAGGGGCTCGGGTCCGTCTGCGGTGTTCAGCTGCCCCGTGCCCGCCACGATGAATATCTCATGCTCCCCATCATGGGCGTGATACGGTGTATGTCCACCGGGCTGTACTTCAAACAGCCGCATGGCAAAATTGGGTGCCCCATCTTTTGCCGCAACAAGCCAACGCACCCCGGTGTTGGCCACACCTTCCATGTCGACGTCTTCAAGCGGCACATCGGTGTACGGTTTTACCAGCATGAATCCTCCCTGCTCTCTATTAACGTGGTTTTCCGGTTCAAAGCGCGCGGGCAGCAACCTTGGCAATGGCCGCCAGTTGATCCACGTCCGACCGCTCAAAGGGCCGGGTGCCTTCCCTGGTTTTTGCCTTCCGGCACAACTGCAATACCCCCCGCGGACCGTCCTTTCCGGGGATCGGGCAGGAAATGATCCGCTGAACCGGCAGGGTGCCATCTTCGGTACGGACGAGCTTTTCGAACAACTCCACGTGCTCCACGTCCGTCAGGTTGTTGTAGACATAAATTTTGTTGTTATCAATCGTCATTCCGGCCACGGATTTCCGCGTAATCGGCACCGTGCATCTCCGCAATGCATTGGGATGATGAAACACCAGCACACCATTCTTCTCCAGCAGTATGGACACATCGTCAATCTGCAACTGGAATGTGCCGGCCATCTGTTCGGCCAGGATCCGGATCCGTTCCCGGTCCGATTCCGCCTGTTTCAACACCGTGCGCAAGTCCGGCTGATCTGCCATGGATTCCTCCCCGACATTTCTGGAATTCCTGCTTCCACTATACACGATGGGACATCCGGTGAGAAGTCACCCTTACTCGGAACAATTCCTGTTTAATGACTGTTTTCCAATCCTGGATTCTGCTATAATCCGACCATCTAGCAAGAACCGATATTGTTCGAAAAAGGGGGAAATTCATGAACTATCCTGTGTGGTTTCTGCCCACTGTGGGTGGCGGACTACTGGTTGCGTTGATCGCGATCACCCATGTGTTCGTGTCCCATTTTGCGGTGGGCGGCGGTCTCTACCTGATCTTCAGTGAAAAGAAAGGGTTGCGCGAGAATGACGACGGGATCCTCGGGTTTACCAAGCGTCATGCCAAATTTTTCCTGCTGATCACCATGGTGTACGGCTCCATTACCGGCGTCGGCATCTGGTGGATCATCGCCCTGATCAACCCGGCGGGAACATCCGTGCTCATCCATAACTTTGTGTTCGGCTGGGCAACCGAATGGGTGTTCTTCGTCGTGGAAATTGCAGCCGCTTTTGTCTATTTCTACATGTTCGGCAAAATGGACAGCAAGACACATCTGAAGGTGGGCTGGGTCTATTTCATCAGTGCCTGGATGAGCCTGTTCCTGATCAACGGCATCGTGGGTTTCATGCTGACGCCGGGCAGCTGGGTGGACAATCCCAATTTCTGGGTGGGATTCTTCAATCCCTCGTTCTTCCCGTCCCTGTTCTTCCGGACCTTCGTCGCCACGCTGATGGCCGGTGTCTACGGTTACCTGACGGCTTCGTTTGCAAAGGACCGGAAAACGGGTATCGCGATGACCAGTTTCTCCGCCAAATGGACACTGGTATCCCTGGTGCTGGCTGTACCCAGCGGATACTGGTATCTTTCGGTATTGCCGGAACCGGCACAGGCACTGGTCACGGGACAGTCCCCCACCATTACCGCGGCATTGAACTGGGGGTTGTGGTCCGTCATCGGTATGTTTGTTATTGCGCTGATCGCCGGCATTATCCGGCCGTCACTGAACCTGAAACCGGTAGCACTGGTTGCATTCATCTGCGCATTCCTTTTCGTGGGTGCCTTCGAATGGACCCGGGAAGCGGCACGTCGTCCTTACGTGATCAACGAGGTCATGTATTCCAACATGATCTTCAAAGATGACGTGGCCAGGATCAACGAAACCGGCTTCCTGAAGGAGGCGGTCTGGGTCACCAACCGGGAAATCACCGATGAGAACCAGGGAGCAGCCGGCAAGGAACTGTTCATTCACCAGTGTTATGCCTGCCATACCATCGGCGGTTTCAACAATGACATTGTCAGCCGAACAGCCAACATGAGCTACAACGCGCTGATCAGTTACATCCAGAAAATCCATGAGGTCCGCTATTTCATGCCGCCGTTCGCCGGAACGGAAGCAGAAGTCCGGGCTCTGGCGGCCTTCATTGCCGGTGATATCCACGGCAAAGAAGTTGCGGCACCGGTTGCTGCCGACACACCGGTTCAGCAGGGTGCATTGCTGTTTGAAGAAAACTGCGCTGCCTGCCATGCCATGGAAGACATGCAGGTATCGCTGCAAGGTTGGGAACAGGCTGATATCCGGGACATGCTGAACGACCTGCAGGCATTGTCCGAAGAAATGCCGCCGTATGAGGGTACCGACGAAGAGAAGGACCTCCTGGCGTTGTACCTCTTCTCATTGAACAACGAAATCCAGACCGCGCTGAGCGGATCGGCTGTTTTCGATGAAAACTGTTCCGCCTGCCACGGTCCGGAAGATATGCCGGACCTCCTGGGAGACCGGGACCTTGCAGCCGTTCTGGAAATGCTGGACATGCTCAATGAACTGGTGGCGGACATGCCACCGTATGAAGGGACACCCGAAGAAAAGGCGGCCCTGGCCGAATATCTCAACGAACTGAACGGAGGTGCAAAATGAACGAATTCCTGCCGACTCCGGACAGTATCCCCGTTGCCTGGGGATGGTTTCAGTTTCTCCTGTTGCTGACATTCCCGCTTCATCTCCTGGCCATGAACGCCATGGTGGGCTCTACCGGGATCGCCCTGATTCAACACTTCAAAGGCGGGGAACTCCGAAAAAGTCTCGCTCACCGGATTGCCATTGCCCTGCCACTGGTCATTGCCTTCGCGGTCAATTTCGGCGTTGCGCCGCTGTTGTTCGTACAGGTGTTGTATGGCCACTTCATCTATACCAGTTCCATCCTGATGGGCCTGTTCTGGATATTCGTCATTCCGCTGCTGATCGTTGCGTACTACGGCGCCTATCTCTATGATTTCAGGTTTGAAAAACTTGGAAAACTGGGTCCCTGGATCCTGCTGGTGGTGCTGGTTCTGATGGTCATCATCGGTTATTTCTTCAGCAACAACATGCTGATGATGACATTGCCCGACCAGTTCGCCGGTTATTTTGACCACATGGGTGGCGACATGCTGGTGTCCGGAAACCGGATGTTCCTGCCCCGATTCCTCCATATGATGGTATCCGCGTTTGCGGTGGGCGGTCTGTTCGTGGCCATCCTGGGCAAGTTTGGTAAGGATAAAAACCCGGAACTGACAGAACATGCCGGTTGCGTGGGCATGCGGACCTTCGCCTACCTGACCATGTTCAATATTCTGCTGGGCGTCTGGTTCCTCCTGGCGATTCCGCGGGAAACCATGATGCTGTTCATGGGACAAAACATGCTGGCAACGGTTTTCTTCACGATGGGCCTGGTACTCACCATCGTGGTCATCGTCACGGCATTGAAGAAAAAAGTCTGGCTCACCACCATCCTCACGGTCATCCTGCTGTATGTCATGTCATTCATGCGGGCCTATATGCGGACGGACTTCCTGGATGAACGGTTTACCCTGGACCAGCTCAAGGTTATTCCGGAATACTCACCGCTGATCCTGTTCCTGGTCACGCTGGTGGTGGGACTCGCGGGTGTTGCCTGGCTGATTCACAAAACGGTCCAGGCAATGAAAGACTGACACAACACCAATCTTCACGAACGAAGGGAACCGGTTCCACGCCGGTTCCCTTTTTTGCATTTCTGTAAAACTTTTTTGCAAAATCTATTCAAATGTTGCATATAGAAGATCGCTGACCTATATTGTGAAGACCAACACAATGGAAAGCAGCACGTTCCCACTGTCCATCGGGAGGGGTTATGGGCGACGAACACAACCAACATACCTATTTTGCACCCCCGGGAAGGGATGACGCAGCGGATATCCAGCGCCAGGTTGCATTCTGCCTGGACCACCCCATCACCCGAACCATTCTTGAAATGGTGAACAGCTTTGCCATCGTCCTGAACCGGAAACGACAGGTCGTGTCCTGCAACCAGTCTGTGCTGAAAGCACTCCAGCTGGACACGCCCGAAAATATCACCGGACTCAGACCGGGAGAAGCTTTCGGCTGTGTTCACTTCACCAGGGGACCGGACGGATGCGGTACCTCGCCCCATTGCCGGACCTGCGGCGCCGTCATCGCCATTCTGGCCAGCATGGAAACCAGCGAACCCATAACGGAAGAATGCACCCTCACCATGGAGCACAATGGCAAATTGGAACCATGCGAATTCAAAGTCAAAGCAACACCGCTGGACCTGGACGGGGAACCGGGAACCATCCTGGTCATGCAGGATATCTCGGACTCCAAACGGAAGCAACTGATGGAACAGGTTTTTTTCCATGACATCCTGAACACCATCGGTGGCATCCAGGGATGGTCCACGTTCCTGGAACAATCTTCCAGTGAACCGTCAGCCCGGGAAATCATCACCCTGGCGGAACGGCTGAAAGAAGAAGTATATGCGCAACGAACCCTGATGGAGGCGGAGTCCGGTGAACTGGTCATGAACATGCAGACGGTGCGGCTGTCCGATATCCTGGACGACATGTCCGTCCTGTTCCGCCTGCACAGCGTCAGTCATGAACGGACATTGAAACTGGCCGGCAATCCGGGTACCACCAGTATTTACACGGACAGAACATTGGTCAACCGTATCCTGATCAACATGATCAAAAACGCGTTCGAAGCCACCGGGCCCAGCGGAACCGTAACGGTAGACTGCATCTGCACCGACAGTCATATCACCTTCATGATCCATAATCCGGGTGAAATCCCGGATGATGTACGGGAGCGGATTTTCGAGCGGTCGTTTTCCACCAAGGGACAGGGACGGGGAATTGGCACCTGGTCCATGAAACTGCTGGGCGAGCAATATCTTGGCGGCAAAGTCACTTTTGATACCGGCAAACATGTCGGAACAACATTCAAACTGGAATTGCCGGTAAAGGGACAGGATCTGCCGGCAGCGCCACCTGAACCGGTCTCACCGGAACGAAACGCCGCCACGACGGGGGTCCCAGACCTGGGCTCCGGACACATACTGATCGTGGACGACAATGAACCGGTGCTCCGTCTGACGGAATTATTCCTGAAGCAATACGGGGCCAGGCCCCTGACATTTTCCGACCCATCTACCGCGCTTCGAGAATTCAAGAACGGTGCAGACAACATAATTGCCGCATTGATCGACATCGAATTGCCGGTCATGTCCGGGCTGATGCTGGCCCGAAAAGTGCTGGAAATCCGTCCGGGCCTGCCAATCGCATTGATGACCGGTTATTCTGAAAACGCACACAAGGGTGAAGTGAAAGAACTGGGCGTCAGACAACTGATCAAACCATTCAACCGGAAACGTCTGTATGAAACGGTCGATCTTCTGCTGGGCAAATCAGAATAATCGGTGCACGCCAGTCATATAGAATTCAGCAGACAAGCACACGGAGGGCAGCCATGAACAATATCGGCATCACCATCATCATCGTAATCCTGGTACCCATCCTGTTCCAGGTGATTCTCGGCGGCATCCGCAGCCGGAGACAGCACAGGCAAATCATGGATCGGCTGACCGAACTTGAATCCAGGTTGAAAGATTAGATCAATCAGAACCGTCAGCCCGGCTTTCCCGTTCCGCCCGGCACCGGTCGTTCTTCCGCACCAGCTTCTCAAGATAGGTGCACCACAAAGACACTTCCCTGCGGCATGCACCATCCAACGCAGCTTCCGCTGGAAATCGGGCATGGGGACAAAACCTGTCACAATATTCCGGAAAATCCACAACTCACTCCCTGTACACTGTTTTGTTCCATTCTACCAAGATAAGTCCGAGTTTGAGGTTGAGTTTAAGTCTGAGCTCAGATAAGAAAACGCACTGAAACTCAA